>NZ_CP053911.1 GCF_013256625.1 Hymenobacter sp. BRD128 | reverse complement strand
GCGTCCAGCACCCGCTGGCGGGCCGTATGACCCATGTCGGTGAACTTGGGTTCCCACCGCTCATAAAACGCCCGCACGTCGACCAAACTCAATTGCCAATCTGAGCGCTGACACCAGCGCTCGGGCCAGGTGTAGGTCGGACGGAAGTGCTGCACGCACCGTTTCAGCAGTACTTGGTGTTGCGCAGTGCGCGCAGCGGAGCCACGCCGTACCTTGGCTTTAGCCGCTTTTTCCTGATAGATCAAGAACTCCTCGCTGAGCTCGACTTCCTCCACGCGCGTGCGCAGATAGAGTTTGACCAGGGCGCTACCGGGCAGGCGAGCGTAGGCCGTGCGCGCGGCATCGGGGCGCGGTAACAAGGCGGCGATTATCGTCGCGGTCCAGCCCCGCTCTTTCAGCGCGTGCGTTGTCGAGTACTTGGTGGGCGGCGCCGGCGTTTGGTCCACCACCATTAAAAAGCGTTGCACACCCATACCACAACCGACTAGGTAGGCCACAAAAATAGCGCTGGCGTTGCTGGCTACTGCGTAGGCGTAGGTACTTTCCATCGCTTATTTTCTGCCTCATACAATGATATGGATGTGGGTATTTAGCATAAGTTTCGTTCTCAGACGGGGCCTCCTGTCTGCTTTTGCAGGCAAGCGGGTGACTAAGCGGGCCAATGCCAGAATGTTGTACCTAACCTGCCACCCCCTGGTGCGTTATACACGTGGCCTCACTCTCGAGGCTCGCTATATTCCCACCCCCCTCATGTCGAAGAAAGCCGCCGAACACCACAAGCACGCCGCCACCCACCACGCGGAGGCCGCCAAGCACCACACGGCCGCCGCCACCCACCACGAGGCCGGCCATCACGAGAAAGCCGCGCACCACGCCCATACCGCCGCCGCCCATACCGAGCACGCCACCGAACACACCTCCCACGCGCGCAAGGCCCACGCCGAAGAGCACGGCACTAAATAAGCGCCCGCTTGACTGACCAAAAGCCCTGGCTTCTTTCTGGAAGCCAGGGCTTTTGGTTGCTAAGGCTACCTTCACCTAATCTGCGTTCTCGGACACTTCTCGAATAAGGGCGTTTTTGGGCCTTGCTCCGACGCGCGGCCGGTCTGGCACGTTGGCCGGTAAGAGGCTCCCATTTAGGCGTTTACGAAGCTCATCCCCTCCGCACGTTTCGTAAACGTTGATTCGTGGACGAGTTTCCTAAACTCGCTCCGCTCGGCAACGGCCCACCTGCAGCTGCTGCGAAGCAACAGCAAGAAGTTTAGGGAAAGGAGCTTTTCTATTACGCTTTTGATCGCCTCGAATAGGTAGTCAACCAAGAGGAGGCCTGCCGGCTACTCCCGCTTCTGCAGACCCTCTGCGAAAACGCCGGTAGGCCAGCACCGTAAACCGGCCTATCACCATAAAGCAGATGCTAATAACCAGACGGTGCTGCCAAAAGGAGCTGTCGGGCTTCGCGTAGACCAGGGCATAGGTTAACGGAAAAAGAAGCAGTACGCTAGCGGAGGCGAGCAGCAAAACAAGTAGTTTCATGGCAGCAGACGTTGGTTTTGGGGGCCGGCACTGAGGGCAGCGGTGGCTTTTGCACAACCTGTAGCTCCCTACGGCTTAAAGGCTACGCTAATTACGGGTATTCCTTCTTTGGATGGAAGGTACTAGCGGCTGGTATTCAACGTGCAAGCCCTGTAGCCGGACTTGCTACCCGTTCATCCAAACGGTGTTATAAATAGGGCAACCCTTTCACATGCGGTAATCCACTCTTCGAGAAAGTGCGAGTATGATAGCTTGTCACATTTCTTAAAGGAAGACCCAGAAAGCGTGACAAGCAGGGGGTGCCCAGATGCAGGGCTCGAAAGGGGCTTAGGTGAGAGGGTGGTTCGAGAGCCTCACTTGGCCCGTGTTCGAACCTGTCCAAGGCCACCCCTTAGTTTTTGCAACATAATTGTACTTTACTGCTAATTGTTCAAACTATTTCTATAAGTCACCTGCCTGCTCGGATACTCATTTGCACGATTAGGCTATCATACCCGACGATTCAGCTACGGCACGGCGCCCCGCCTGGCCGTTCGCCTAGCTTTGAAGAACACTCCTCCTTCTTTCTGCTATGCTGATACTAATGCTGTTAACCGCCCTGCTCGCTCCCCTACTGCCCACCCGCCATGTGGCACCCGGCAGCACGCCACCCACCCGGCATCGCACGCTCGCCTACCGCGCGAAAGCGCCGCTGGGCTACCCGGCCAAAACACCCACGTGGCCTGCCCCCACCAGGGTGGTAGCTCCCAAGAGCCCCGTCCTGTACGCGCCTGCTGCGCGTGGCTGGCGCTCGGCCAAGGCCCCGGTCTGGACCGCGTCTAACGCCGCGCGTACCTATTCCCGCCCGCGGTGGGGGGGGCTGGCGGCCCGGCCGCAGTTGGCCAAGTGCGGGCCGGCGCTTGGCCAACTCCCTCCCGTTACCAGCCCGGCGCCGCTGCGCCAAACCCCTGCCGAGCAGCCCGTGCTGGCCGCCCGGCCCGAGACGCTGGCCGAGGTGACCATCACGGGCTTGGTGCTCACCAACGATGGCATGCCTGTTCCCGGCGTAGAAGTATACCTGGCCAACGCCCCGCATCAGCGCTGTATTACGAATGCCGAAGGCGCGTTTTACCTCAAAACGCCTACCTGCCCTGCTTTACAAGTAGTGGCTGACTACCATAATACCAGTACCCGGCAGGCGATTGTCAATCCTTTCCACCCCCAGCCTCTCTTTCTCACGGTCGCGAACTGAGCACGTTGCCGTGTAAGGAAAAGGCCGTTTCCCGCCGGAAACGGCCTTTTTTTGGCTTGCGTAGGGTCGCAAGGTGCCCCGGCACCCCGCCAAGGGTAGTCCCAGCCGGTACCCGTACGAGCCCCGAACGCCTCTGTTTGCGGGGCGCGTACGGGCGCGTGACTGTTGTGGGGTAGGGGGCAATCCAAGGCCGGGGGCAGGTGCGTTGGTTAGGCATGGAACCCCTGCACTACACCGCCTGTGCCCGCACGCTGAGCGCGCCGTGGCAAAGCTTACTGCGCCAGAGTGTGCGCCTGTATCTGCTGTGGCGCGAGCCTAGCCGGGTAAGCACCAGTACCGAAGCGGCCCTGCGCTTGGTCGAAAGCCAGTTGGTCCAGCACTTGGTGCAAGGTAGACCCGCGTCCCAGGTGGCCCTCGACGAGGCCAACGCCCTGCTGGAAGCCGCGCAAGCCGAGCTGCTGGGGAGCGAACAGGAGGTAGCGGCCCTGCTGGACAACGACGCCCAGCTGGACAACTCCCGCCAGCTGGTTCCGCCAGCTTCTAGAGCTAGGCGTCAGCTAAAAATTGCGTGCTAGCCCGTGCGCGCCACCCGGCAGCGCTACCCGGGCCGGCAGCGAAACAGGGCCCGTAGGGGTGCCCCACTCGTCCGACTAAGTGCCCATAGGGTCTTTAAAAGAGCTGCGTCATGCGGCACGAAACGTTGGGCGCAATACGTGCACGAAGGGCGTTAGCAGTAAAAAACAGGGGTAGATTCCGCGGTATTTCTCGCTATTCAGTGAGATATTTGGCCACGGTACTGGCCGAAATACCCATTGTTTTACTGATGGCATAATTCGACAGCCCCCCGGCCTTGAGGCGGCGAATCTGCGCAATCTGTTCCGGGCTTTTCCCTGGGGTGCCGAGTTTCACACCGGCCGCTTTCTTCTTGGCCAGGGCCGCTTTCGTATTCTCGGAAATCTTAATCAGGTCCTGGGCGGCGATGGTGGCCAGCATCGAGACGATGACGTCGCCGAAGGGCCCGAGCGAGTCGAGGTAAGGCTCGGTGAAGGACTTGTAATTCACCCCGTGGTCTTTCAACTCCTTCAGGTAGCGCAGCGTGGCCAGCGCGCCCTCGCGGCTGAAGCGGTCCAGCCGCCAGAACACCACTAGGTCAAACTGCTGCTGGTAGGCTTCCAGTAGTAACTGCTTAAATGCAGTGCGGTCGGCCTTGCCGCCCGACTCCTGGTCGGTGAACACCTGGTAAACAGTGCCGTGGCGCTCAGCGAACTCGCGGAGTTGGTGCAGTTGGTTCTCCGTGTCCTGGCCTTTGTCTTTCGTCGACACGCGAGCATAGATGGCGACGCGCATGCTTACGCCCCAAAATCGTCGTTGAGGCACTTCACGTTCTGGGCGGGCACCTCCACTAGCTGTCCCTGCTTGTTGACCCCCCAGATACGCTGCACGTGGCGCAGATACTTGCTGCCGAGCGCATCATGTGTGCTGAAGACGAAGTACGTGCGCGTCTGGCCAGTAGGCGTTGTACAGCGGGCGATGGCCAGGCTATTGGGGGCGCGAAGGGTGAGCTGGACGGTGTCCACAATACTAAAACGCGTCTTTTCCGAGGAAGTGTTTACCTGCTTTTCAGACGCGAGGATAACTTTCCCGCGCTGACAGCCCCGTTGGGTAGGGGCATAGCAGGACAAGGCTGCCTGGCCGGACTCCAGTAGCCGTTCCTGGCAGGCGTGATAGCCCGTTAAGGTGATGACGGGTGCTGTCGGCGGGGAGGAGCCCAGCAGCAAGGACAGCGGAAGAAGTGCGAGTTTCATAAACCAGAGGGCGCAGCAGCAGGACCTGGCACCAACGCGAAAATACCATCCAAAAAAGGGTCTCTGAAAACAACCCCAAAAATCCGCGTTTTCGGGGCCGTTAGGGCCCTTGCCAGATTAGTCCAGGAAACGAGCGTTTCTTGGAGGGGCGGGGGAAGAACCGTGCCCGCTTTGGGCAGCCTAAGCCCGTGCAACCTTTTCGTCGCCTCGGGAGTCCTCCTGCAGAACCCGTCCCCTTTAGCGTGATGAAAAAGGCGCTCCTGCTCTCCCTGTGCCTGGCCCCGGTAATTGCGTGCCAAAAAGAAGGCCCCACCCCGGCCCCCGCCGCCCCCTACCCGCAGACCTGGCAGCTGGTCAAGTTGACGGGCCAAGTCCCCGGCTACGTCCGGACGGGCGCGGACCTGCCCTGGCAAGAGACGTACGTCTTCCGGGCCGACAGCACCTTCACCAAAACGCGCCAGCAGGGCCCCACGGTCGCCGCGGCCGGCGGCACTTTTCTCCTGCAGACCCTCTCGGATGGCCAGTACGCCTTCCTCACCTATAGCGTAGCCAACGGCCTCGTCGGGGCGTGCACGGCGAACGCGCGGCAAGAAACGCTGGTGATCAAAGCCGACGGGACGCTGGTCAACACGTGGCAGGCCTGCGATGGCCCGGGGCTCGAGTACCAGCGGGTGCACTAAGCACACACCACAGAGGCGCGGCGCCGTCCCGAAAACGTCCTGTTAGGACCTGTTTTCGGCGGGGTTCCGGGTCCTTTCGTGCTCGGGCGCGACCAAGCGCGGCCCTGACCGCGGGGCCCCGCCTAGTGCCGGTAACGGGGCCGCGGACGGCTCCAAAAGTATCGCGCGAGACAAGTGGCTCAGAAAGTCCGCACGAGATGCCTTGGGGAGCTGGAAGCGGGGTTCAAGAAGCCGCAAAGAGGTGCGTCCATAAGGTGCGGTGGCTGTTGCAGAACTCCTGGCCCGTTTTGCCCCCTGTTCCCAAGGTGCTGCTACTGACGGTAATACGTGCGCCAAAAGGACAAAAGCCGCTGCTCAGCCGGTGGCTTGGGCAGGGCGATGGCCAGGCGCAGTACCTGTTGAGACTGGTACTTGAGCAGTTTCTTGAGGTTGAAGGCAATGGCCGTGAGCAGCATCGTTTTATGCGCACTACTGCGGCCTCGCGTGTTGACGCGGCGCAGCCCGTAGTGCTGGAGCAAGCTGCCAAAAACGGGCTCCACCGTGCGCTGCCGCAGCCGACGCATGCGCCGGCCTGGCCGACTTTGCTGCCGGGCCAGCGCCCGGCGGTAGTGCGCGTCGTAGGCCGTGCGCGTAAGCTTGCGCTTCGTACTCTTTGGGGCACAGGTGGGCTTGCGCGGGCAGCGTCGACAATCGCGGCTGGAGGCACTGTAGCGCTTCGAGAGCCGGCCATCCGGGTCGGAGTCGAAACTCTTAAAGGGCAGTTGCTTGCCCGCTGGGCACGTAAAGCAATCGGCTTCTTTATCGTAGGCGAAGCCCTCAATTTCGGGCTTGTACCTACCGAAAACGGGAATCCAGGGCGTAGTTCACCCCGTTCGAGTAGTTGGTATCGGCCGCTACTTCCCGCACCGGCAACTCTTGCGCAAGTAGGCGCTGCTGAAGCGGCGCGACGATGCTCGGCAGTAACGTGCTATCGCGCTGGTCGGCGAAGTCCGCCTGGATGTGACTGATAACGCCGTGCCCCTCATCCACGGCCATGCTACACAGGCAATTGAGCGCCCGAGCTTTACCCGGTTTGACCGAAATACGTGCGTCGGGGTCAGCTGGGCTGTAATGCGTCTTATTGCTCAGCAGGCGCGCTTGGGGACGGTTGCGGCCCAATGGACCGCTCTCGTTGCGCACGTAACGGGCATGGGCAGTGGCAACCCGGCGTAGCTGGTGCGCCGGGCTGGAGACCGGTACGGCCGACCGGGCAACGGGAGTATCCGAGGCTAGTTCGCCGCTCAGGTGCAGAACGGAGGTAGGGGCGTCGGTGGGCTGCTTCTCGCACAGGCGCTCGAGCGAGGCGTTGGCCTTGACGAAGGCCGAGTCCACGGCCTGGGTGTAGCCCGTGACCAGGCCAGCGGCTACGCACTGGGCAAAGACGTGCTCGAACAGGTGCTCGAAGACGGCGGCGGGGTAGAGCTGGCGCGTACGGCTAATGGTCGAGTGCCAGGGCAGGTCCTCGTCCACCTCGTAGCCCAGAAAATAGAGGATATCGAGCCGCAGGCTGCAGTGCTCAATCAGGCGGCGGTCGCTGACCAGGTTTTCCAGTCGGCTGACCAGCATCAACTTAAAGAAGACGACGGGGTCGAGCGAGGGCTGGCCCGTGTGGCTGTAGAAGGGCTGCGTCTGCGCAGAGAGAAAGTCCCCGTTGAGCAGCTCACCCAAGCGGCGATACAGATTCTGTTTGGGTACGCGCTCCGACAACTGGAAGCGCAGCACGACTTTGTCGATGAATTGTTTGTGGCCCTGCATAAGCCCAAGATACCGTTGGCCAAGCACCTACTTCTGCAACAGCCACGTCCGCTTGTAGAGCTTACTCCAAGCTATCAAACATCAGACTGAACGGGCCCTTTCGGTCGAAAGCATACAGGCTGACAGGCCTGCCTATTTCAGCGCTCGCTACGTAAGCCGAAAGGACTGGTTGGCGGCTGACCAGCGCAGGGAAGGGGGTAGTAGCCGGGTGCCGGGGCGGGGGCCGCACGCGGCGCTCCCCTCCGCGCGGACGCCACGAGCTGGCCCACCCGTCTCAGCGCTTACCCGTGCCTGTTACCCGGACTAGGCGCCGCTTCCCGTCGCGCGGGCTACCCCAGCCAAGCGCGGGTGGCTATCTTCACCCCGTCTCTTTACCCCGCGCCAGGGGCCACGGAGGAGCCAGCAAAACTCTATGCGTACGTTTCTTCTCGTGGTAATTGTGCTGCTGGGGCCGTGCCCGGGCCTACGCGCGCAAGAGAACTCCTTGGTCAACGGCCGCCTGTTTCCCGAAGCCGCGCTCGTGCTCACCACGGGCACTCTCTTGCAGGGGACCCTGCGGCTCTACCCCGACCAGGAGCGGGTTACCCTCACGTGCGCCAACGACAGCACCTACTCGCTGCCCGCGCAGCTGGTCCAAGGATTTGCCGTCAAAGACCCGCTGCGCCCCCAGCGCGCCCCGCAGGAGACGTACCTGAGCGCCGAGCGCGTCTTCCGCTCCTTCCCCCTAGCGGCCGACGAGCCGCCGCCCCGCGCTGGCTGGGGGTTTTACGAACAACTCAGCCACGGGCCGGGGCCGGTGCTCCTATTACGGCGCGAGCAAGCCCTGCCGCTCAACTTGGTTGTTCCAAGCCGCCCGGAGTCAGCGGGCAGCCCGCAGACGGCCGGGCCCCCGCTGCTCATCATTAAGCAGGTGCGCTACGTGTATCGCACGCGGCTGTACCTGCGCACGGCCACCGGGGGGATGATTGGCTTACGCAAGCCCCAGAACGTGCTCAAGTACCTGCCGCAGCAGGCACCCCGGCTGCGTGCCTATGCCCGGGAAAACGGGCTGCACTACGCTACGCTGCGTGACCTCGCCTTGCTGATCGACTACGCCAACACCCTGCTGCCACCCACGCCCTAATGCGGGCGTCCCCGTAACCGCCCGCTGGCGCGCCTGGGGCTCAGACAGGGTAGTTCTGAAAAGGAGGTAGGCAAACTTTTCAGCGCTCACTGCTTGACCCGCTAAAAGGGACTGGTAGCCTGTAAGAGTGGGGGAGGGGGTTGCAGAATGATGCACTTTACTGACGCCGGATAGGTCCCAACTCTGTGCGGTTCAGCTAGACCACCTCATGGGCTCCTGGAGCCCCGCGTCGCTAGGGCCCTACCGTCAGCCGACCGGGGAGGCTACGCTAGGCGCAGTTAACCCGGGCGCGCAGGCTTGCCGGGACCAACGGCTGCGCAGCTGCTACCTTGCCTGGCAAAACGTCGGGCGCAAGTGCGCTTCCAGCTCCCACTGCCCATGCGCCAGTCTTTAACTCACTTGCTGCTGTTAGGCACGCTCTGTGCCGGTGTCCGGGAGCGGGCGTGGGCCCAGCGCAGCTATTGTCGCCAGTTTACGCAAGGCGCCGTACTGACGACGGCTGGCGACACGCTGGTCGGGCGCGTCGAACTGCAGGTGCACGCCGACCAGCTCCTCGTCTTCCGCCCCAACGGGACCGTGGTCGCGCTACCAGCCAGTCGCCTGCGCCTGGCTGCGCTGCAGGGCGAGCGCCAGTACTACCTGCCGGCGGGCGGACGAGCCGGCACTGGCGGGCGCGCGGCCCTGCTAGCAGCTGGGGGCCGCCGCTGGATCGAGGGCGGCAGCTTTGTGGGCAAACAGCCCGAGGTGACGCTACAAACCCCGTTTGTCTGGCTGGACTCGACCACTGTGTTTTTGTTTCGCTCCTACCCCAGTCCGGACCCGGGCCCCGCCAGCCGCCACGCGCCCCCATCCAGCTCTTCGAACAACTCAGCAATGGGCCCTACCTGCTCTTGCGCCGCCAGCAGCTGATCGGGCGCGTGGTCGAGACGTTTTATCTGGCGGGGCCACAGGGCCTGGTGCTCTCCTTACGCCATCCCAAGCGGGATCTGCGGGCCTTCTTTCCCGCGCATGCTCGCCAGCTCGAGGCGTTTGCACAGCAGCAGCACCTGCGCTTTACCAGCGCCCGCGACCTGTGCCTGTTGCTTACTCAGCTCAACGCCTGGCTGCCCTAGCCACCGCCCAAGTGCACCCCCCTATGACGGCGTCGAGTAGCGAAGACGGTCTAGCGAAGCAGGACAGGTTTAGCTGTCTTGTCCTGGAATAGGTTGACAGATTTTAGCCCAAAAAACTGTTTTATGAAAGAGCACATTCGCGCGCTACTGCAGCGCTTTCAGTACAGCGAGCAATTCAAAGAAACGGCCGCCTTCCGGGTGGTCTTCGGAGGCGAAACGTTGAGCCAGGTAATGGCCGACTTAGATATCCACAACAGCTATACGCTGCGCAACTGGGTGAGCCTTTACCAGCGCAAGCTCCAGACGGGCTTGTTCGTTAGCCCCCCTATGACGCGAACGCAAAAACAGGACGCACACGCCTTACAGGGGTTCTTTTAGTAAGCGGACATAATCCTACGCTAAGCCGGCAAAACGTTTAGTAGACTATCTGAAGGCACTTTCCAATGGGCGTCTCAGAAAACGAACGTGGCTGTTGCAGAAGTAGGCAGCGGCCGCTTCAGGCTGCTTGCGCCCACGGCTGGTCCGCAGTTGGCAGGCGGGGTAGCGGCAGGGCGACGGCCAGCCGTTGCGTCCGTCGGGGACGATGCGTGAGCAGCTTCTTCAGGTTGTAAGCCAAGGCTGTGAGCAGCATCGTCTTATGAGCACTGGCTAGTCCGCGCGGGTTGAGCCGCCGCAAGCCATAATGATGAAGCAGCGTGCCGAAGACGGGTTCGACGGTGCTTTGCCGTACCCGCCGCAGATACTGCCCTCGGCGGCTCTGCTGGCGCTGCCACGCGCGTTGATAGGCCGCATCGTAGATGGTGCGTGTGAGGCGTTTGCACTTCGCCTTCGCGATACACGTCGGTTTACGCGGGCACTGCTTACAGTCGGCATAAGCGGCTGAGTACAGTTTGACCCAGCCCCCATCGGCCGATATCTCATAGTGTTTGAAGGACAGCGTTTTAGCGGCTAGGCAAGTAAAGCTGTCGGTGCCCGCGTCATAGGTAAAGCCTTCTACGACTGACTTATACTGACCAAAGACGGGTATCCAAGCCGTGACACGCTGCTGCTCTAGAAGGGCATAATTAGAGCCGTTGGCGTAGCCAGCATCCGCCAGCAGGTCGCGTAGGGTCAGTTCGTGGGTGCGCAAGCGCTGCTGCAGGCCGGTCAGCAGCCGGGGAAGGTGCAGACTGTCACGACTATCAGCTAAATCAGCCTGCACATGCGTGATGAGGCCGTGACCCGTGTCCACGGCCAGGCTACAGAGATAGTTGAGGGCCCGCGCTTTACCAGGTTTAACCGAGATGCGGGCTTCGGGGTTGGTAGGGCTATAATGCGTTTTGTTGCTCACCAGTCGGGCTTGCGCGTGGCGAGCGCCCAAGTGGTCAGGCGTTTGCTGGCGCTTCGCCTGCCGGGCTGCCTCGCGGCGCAGTTGGTGGGCCGGTGCCGAGCGCACGGCAGTTGGGGAGAGCACCTCCACCGGTTTACCGACCACCCGCAGGCCGGGGGCTGCCTCCCCAGCCAGGCGCTTCTCTTGCAAGCTATCGAGCGAGGCATTGGCTTTGACGGGGGCCGAATCGACGGCCTGACGTTCGCCTGCCACGAGCCCTTGGGCGACGCACTGCGCAAAGACCCAGTCGAATAGTCGCTCGAACACGGACGAGGGATAGCGCTGGCGTGTGCGGCTGATGGTGGAGTGCCAGGGCAAATCTTCGTCGACTTCATAGCCTAGAAAATAGAGAATATCTAAGCGCAGGGCGCACTGCCCGACCAAGCGCCGGTCACTGATGATATTCTCTAACCGGCCGACAAGCAGCAGCTTAAAGAACACGACTGGGTCGAGTGAAGGGCGCCCTGTCGGGCCATAAAGTGGCTGCGTTTCGTGATAGAGAAAGTCCCAGTCTAGCAGCTCACGCAGCCGGTGGTAGAGATTGTAACTGGGCACGCGTTCGGACAAACGGAACTGCGGACTGGCTTTGTCGGTGAAGTGTTTGTGGCCTTGCATAGACACCTCTACGAGCCCTCGCCCCCACGCTACCTACTTCTGCAACAGCCACGAACCTATTTCTGTACAACTCGCCAGCTTTCCTAGCTCCCGGCAACCAGGGCGCGAAGCGGACTGATTTGGTACAGTGAACCTGTTCAGCAATCAAGGTACAGTAAAGCTGCTTGCCCTAACGGTACGCCTGTACTTTTACGCCATGAACATTGGCTACGCCCGCGTCTCGACCCGCGACCAAAACCTGGCACTGCAACTCGATGCCCTGACGAAGGCGGGCTGCGAACTCATCTACCAAGAGAAGGTGTCCGGGGCCCGCGCCAGCCGCCCCGAGCTCGACCAGCTACTGAGTCGGCTACGGCCAGGCGACACCATATACATCTACAAGCTCGACCGGCTCGGGCGCTCGCTTAAGCACCTGCTGCAGGTAGTGGGCGACTTGCAGCAGCAGGGCGTGGGGCTGGTCTCGCTCACCGACGCCATCAACACGACCTCGGCCCAGGGTCGGCTCGTGTTTAATCTGTTTGCCTCTTTGGCTGAGTTCGAACGCGAGCTCATCCGCGAGCGTACTCACGCCGGGCTGGCCTCAGCCCGCGCGAGGGGCCGGGTAGGCGGCCGCCAGCGGGGCCTCAGCGAAGAAGCCGAGCGCACGGCCATCGTGGCCGAGACGCTCTACCGCGAGCAGACGCTCGGCGTCAACGAGATTGCCCGGCGCCTGCACATCTCCAAAGTCACGCTCTACAAGTATCTACGCCATCGCGGCGTCGTCATCCACGCCCACCGCCAAGCCTCCGAGTAGCCCCTCCATTTTGACCAGCGTTCTGCAACAGCCACGAGCCTTTTCTGGATGCTTTGGAATTTCGCGTAAATAGTCAATCAGTAAAGCGAGCGCCCCTCTAGACGTGGTGTGCTGCTTTCCAGGATAACGGATACCTTTAAGCTGTCTTTTGTGGCGGGCTTGCAGGCCGCCTGTTCTCCCTTCGACTGCCTACGCTCATGGACGATTTGTACCTGCCCGAATTGGAAGCTGCCTGGGAACTCGACACTGGGTTTCTAGGCTGCTTGCGTGACGGCCTCTTTGACCGGGCGCTGTTCGGTGACTTTGTTACCACCCTGACGCGGGTGCGTGTGGCCGAAGAGGCGCTCTTGCCCGCCCGTTTCGTGACCTTGCTGTGGTTCATTCCCCTGTTCATGGAATGGCAAACGGAGCGCGTAACCGCTACCTGTTCCCACGAAGAGTACAGCCTGGCCCGTACGCGCATCGAGCAGCAGCTAGAGCGTATTTTAGGCTTCCCCTAATCGCTCAAAGAAAGGGGCCACGCTGTAGGCTACGGCCGTTTTTTGGAAGTATATGCTAGGGTATTCTCAAATAATATGACCTAGCTTGTATAGTCAAGATAGTATCAATTATGGTCTTTTCGCAGTTGCCGTACACTGCTAATGACCGCGTAGCACCCAAAGAGAAAGAGGGCACCCCACAAAAAACCTTCACTCGGACTGTAAGCGCCGGGGATAAGGAAAACCTCGGGATACAGGTCCAAGTGGTGCAGCTGCACGGTCTGCCCAGCCTGCAGTTGTTCGCAATACGCACGGTCCACCTTCACCGAGTATGCTTGCCCGTGGAAGGTAAAGTGCATGAAGCGAAAAGCGGCCGAGGTATTGCAGGTAGCCCGCACGACCTGAACAGGCACTAACGGTCCCATCCGAGCCACCTCATTCTCCGCTCTTTTCCCTGGGAAAACAGCACAACACAGCAGGATGAGCAATAAACCGCCGATTAAGTTGAATTTATACAAAGCTGGAGTAGCTACCGAGTAGCGAAGTTCAGCAAAATGAGCTGTTTCGCTGACTCGGACTAGTTGAGTAGCGTAGTGGAGGGAGGCATCGGGATAGCTCAGAAAGCCCTTTCCCGAGCAAGTGGCTCAGAAACTCTTTTCAAACTGCGTTTTCAGCACGTGGTGGGGGGTAGATAAGTCTAAAACTGCTGCGTCAGAAAGGTGCACTTTTCGGGGCCACGAAGTTGGTCGTAGTCGAAAAGTCGGTCTAGCAATGGTATTTGCTAATCCCCTTCAGGGTGCCAAATTTTTCTAGCTGACTGATCGGATGCAACTGAGGGCTACCCACCAGCTACTTTCGGCTACTCACTTACTCTTCATCCAATGGGCTACCAGTCACGTGTTATTCTTCGCACCAGTTGGTTGGTAGTACTCTTGCACCTAGTGGCCCACTACGCGACGCTGGCGCAACAGCTACCGGGTACCTTGCAAGGTAGTGTGCAGGACTCTGTGAGCCATCAGCCGGTTCCCTACGCCACCGTCGTCTTATTGCCTCTCTCCGCTACTGGCAGCCAACTCGCCGGGGCCACTACCGACCCCCAGGGCTTGTTTACCTTGCCCAAGGTAATACCGGGTTCGTTTCGACTGCAAGTAAGCTTTGTTGGCTATGCTTCCCGTACGCAGCCGGTCGTCGTTACCTCAGCCACTACCACGCTCCCGCTGATTCTGCTAGTGCCAGCGGCCCAGCAACTTGGGGAGGCCGTGGTGGTAGGTCGCAAGCCGCTGGTAGAGATGCAACCGGACCGCCTTGTCTACCAGGCCGCCCAGGATATCGGTAACGCGGGCGGTACGGCGGCGGATGTGCTGCGCAAAACGCCCCTGCTAGCCGTGGACGGCCTGGGCGCTGTTACCATGCGCGGCTCGACCAATTTTAGGGTACTTGTTAACAACCATCCTTCCCCCACGCTCGCGCAAAACCTGACGCAAGCCCTGAAAGGCTTGCCCGCGGACCAGATCCAACGGGTGGAAGTCATTACCACCCCCTCTGCCCGGGACGATGGGGAGGGCACGGCTGGTATCATCAACATCGTACTCAAAAAGGGCGCCCGTCGCCAGCTCAACGGCCATATCGGAGCCAGTGGGGGCAACCGCGCTACCGAACTTACGTCCGCGCTCGGCTTTAAGCGCGGGCCCGTCAGCGTCAACGCGGCGGCCAGTACCGGCACCTGGTACGAACCCGACCAACTCAGCCGCCGGCGACTCGGGTTCTCGGCCCTTGGTATAGACACCCTAACCCAAAGCGGTCGCCGCATTAACTCGGGCCAGTGGTATAACGCGACGCTTAGCCTAGACTATGACCCGGCCGAGCACCACCGGTTTGCGCTGACCGGGACGCTGAGTGGCTACCAGGGACAGGGGCAGCGCGACCTGTTTAATCGGTTTGCTTCACCTGATGTTGCGCTGAATCAGCTGTTTACCCGCGCCAACACGGAGTACGTCGGTAATAGCAGCCACGAGGTAACCGGCACCTATACCCGTACCTTTGCCCAGGCCCGTCGCGAATGGAGTGTGCTAGCCCAATACGCCCGCAACGCGGGCACCTTTGGCTACGCGTTCGACCAGTTCTCGAACTCCGCCGTGGCCCTAGCCCCGGACCGGGCCGACTACCGGGAGCGCAGCCAGGGCCAAACCCCTAGCCAAGAAGTAACGGCGCAAACCGATTTTAAGCAGCCCTTTGGCGAAGCAACTACGGTGGATGTGGGCCTGAAAGCTATTTTCCGGCGTACGGGGGCGGTGGCGACCGTCGAGGGTCTTACGCCAGCGCAAACGCCTGACTTTGTAAGTCTAGCAAACCGGGGTACCGATTTTAGCTATGCGCAGGACGTGCAAGCTGCCTACGCTAGCTACGCCACAGCCCTTGGTAAAAAACTTGCTATCACCCTAGGTAGTCGCGTCGAGCGTACCAACTTCGTCGCTGATTTTCGGACTAGCGGGACCAGCCTGGCTCCGCGCAGCTACGTATCCGTGCTCCCCAACGCCAGCCTAAACTACACGTTTCGGCGCGATACTACCGGCCTGCGCTTGGCGTACAGTCGCCGCATCACCCGCCCCTATATCGACTACCTGAATCCCTTCGTGGACCGCTCCAATCCCCAGAACATTACCTATGGCAACCCTGACCTAGCCCCTGAGTTGACCGATGCCTATGAGGTTAGTTACAACACGCTCGTCCATGCCGCACCGGTCATTGTCTCGGGTACGGTGCGCCACACGGGCAACGCCATTGAAGCCGTGCGCCTGCCGACCACTACCTCTGGCGTCACGGCGCAAACGTATGCCAACGTCGCCGCGGTCACCTATTACCAGCTCACGTTCTACGGGACGGCCAAGTTTACGAAGCAATGGGAAGTAAGCGGCGGACCCAACGCCCAATATGTCGTGTTCTTGAGTCCTGACCGAGAATTACTGCGCCGCGGTTTCAGCGCGGGAATGAATGTAGATACGTCCTATCATTTTCGACGTACGCTCACTGCTCAGGCTTCCCTGTCGGGGGCCTTACCAACGCCCATCCTACAGGGGCAGGGAGGCGCTAGTCTATCCTATTCTATGGGCGTGAAAAAGACGCTCTTAGGGGAAAAGGCGGAGGTAACGTTGAACGTGTTGAACCCTTTCACCGACTCGTTTCCCACTCGCAATAGCATTACCACCGCTTTTATCGACGAACGCACCGAGTATCGGAGCTACCAACGCGGCTTCCGCCTAAGTTTGAATTACCGCTTCGGGCAGGATGCCCCAGAGCGCGAACATCGTAAGGCCAACAACGACGACTTGAAAAGCAAGTAAGCCGCTCTCATTCGCAGGGTAACTGCTTGCCTTGACGGGTTGGCAAATGCGAGATTGGGGCTAAAATTTTAACCAAGACCTATATTGTTTAATAACTGACTAGAGCAGCCTGAGACATTTTAAGAGGTTCGTGGCTGTTGCAGAAGTAGCTGCTTGGCCAGCGGTATCTTAGGGGTATGCAGGGCCACAAGCAGTTCGTCGATAAAGTCGTGCTACGCTTCCGCTTGTCGGAGCGCGTGCCGAAACAGAATCTCTACCGCCGACTAGCCGAGCTGCTCAACTGGGACTTTCTCTACCAGCAGACCCGGGCCCTCTATAGCCACACCGGCCAGCCCTCGCTCGACCCCGTGGTGTTCTTTAAGCTGGTGCTCGTGGGCCGGTTGGAAAACATTGCCAGTGACCGCCGCCTGGTCGAGCACTGCAGTCTGCGGCTCGACATCCTCTATTTTCTGGGCTACGAGGTGGACGAGGACTTGCCCTGGCACTCGACTATTAGTCGGACCCGCCAGCTGTATCCAGTCACCGTCTTCGAGCACCTGTTTGACCAGGTTTTCGGCCAGTGCGTGGCCGCTGGGCTCGTCGCGGGCGATACGCAAACGGTGGATTCCGCGCCCGTCAAAGCCAATGCCTCACTCGATAGCTTACGCGAAAAAGCGCCCGTCGCCCCCCTGCACGTGACCCAGGAAACGGCGTTCCCCACTGAGTTACCCTCCGCCAAGACGGCGTTGCAGTTGCGGCGTGTCGCGGCGCGTCAAGCCAAACGTCAAGCCGCGCCTGGGGGACTGGGCGCCCACCATGCCAAGGCGCAGTTACTCAGCAACAAGACGCACTACAGTCCCACCGACCCCGAAGCCCGCATCTCGGTTAAACCCGGCAAAGCGCGGGCCCTGAATTACCTCTGTAGCCTGGCCGTGGATACGGCCACGGGCGTCATTAGCCACATCCAGGCTGATTTGGCTGACAGTCGCGATTGCCTGCACTTACCGGCCCTGGTGCCGCGGCTACAAGCCCGGCTCAGGGCCCAGGAGTTAACGCTCCGCGATTTCGTCGCCGACACGGGTTATTCCAACGGCTTCAATTATGCCTTTCTAGAGCAGCAAGGCATCACCCCTTGGATTCCCGTGTTTGGTCCCTACAAGCCCACGGTCGAGGGGTTTATCTACGAGCCGGCGGCCGATGCCTACCGCTGCCGAGCCAATAAGCTCTTGCCGTTTCGCTCCTTTCGCACGACTGAGAACGAGACGTGGGTCAAGCAGTATCGCGCGGCTTATAAGGATTGTCAACAGTGCCCGCTCAAAGCGAGCTGTGTGCCGCATAGCCAGTTTAAACAGGTGGTTCGCTCCGCCTTTGACGCGGCGTATCGCCGGGCGTGGCAGCGGCAGCGCACGCGCCAAGGCCAGCACATGCGCCGAGTCCGGCAACGCACCGTCGAACCCGTCTTTGGTAGTCTACTGCAGCATTATGGCCTGCGTCGGGTCAACACCAAGGGGCGAGCAGCGGCGCATAAAACGATGCTAATCACGGCTATCGCCTACAACCTCAAGAAGCTGCTGAAGCAGCAATCAACTCGGATGCTGAGCCTAGCACTAGCCCTGCGACCAGCGCAACACGGGCTCATGCAGGCTTTGTTTAGCCGCCGCTTGTTGACTGGCTATCGCTTTCAGGGCGCGCTCGAAAGTGGGCGCCAAATAGCGTGGAGTTCTGCAACAGCCACGTTCGTTTAAGAAACGTGACAAGCTCGACCTTTGCTCTAGCAGCGCATAATGGCGATTTTCGAACCTCAACCTCGTAAGTAGACTTATGACAGACGCTTTACAGGAGGCTCTTGGCCTGCTACAAAACCCAAAGTCTGCTAAGCGAGAATCAGGCGCTAAGCGATTACGAAAACTGGGTCTAGCAGCAACTGGGGAAGCTTTATTGCAAGCCTTAGAGAAGGAACTTAAGGATAAACGGACCTGGGCGGTACAGCACGAACTCATTATTGCTCTAGGAGTTACCAAAGTGTACGCAGCGCTGCCGTTTCTATGGGAGCTAGTTAACCAGCAGTTCGAGGCTACTATCCTCTATCAGGGACTAGGGAATGCTATTCTGCGGCTCTCGTATGAGGAGCAAGGCGTGGAACAGGCACTCGAACGCATTGTTGCGACGCAGGATAAGCGCGTCTTCAATGGCGCCTTCCGGGCCGTAGCGATGCTCAACCTGGTACCACCTGATGCAACCATCCAAGCGATTATTCACCTAGCGCGGGACCCAACTGCGGTGAACATCGTGCGGGGGTACCCAGCGGATAAAACTGGGCTTCGGTATTGGGTGGCCGTGGCTAGCGCAGGCTGGAAGCCGGACTTAGTAGCTGATTTTTTAGCCGAGTGCGACCAGATGGGGGACACCGCGCTAAAGTGGGCGGTTGAAAACTCGAAAAAGGGGAGATACGTTAAATATGAGTATTAATTCCTTCTAAAAAATAAGATTCAGGAGGTAGTGAGAAGGCGATTCTTTTCCCGTTGATTTCTTGGAATAGTCACTTCACATAACGCATGTGGCTGTTGCAAAAGAGTACTAGGCCCCAAGAAAGGTGACCAGGTAGCGACAGGGCGATGATAGAGCTAGTTGATTGCTCGGGAGCAGCGCGCAGATACTTCTTCAGATTATAGGCCATGGCGGCCAGGTACATTACCTTGGCCGCCCCTGGTTGACGTTTCTTGCTGATGTGGCGCAAGCCATAGTAGGTGATCAAGCTGCCGAGTACGGGTTCGACCGTGGCGGAACGGAGTCGCCGCATGCGTTTGCCTACTTGGCTGGCTAAGCGCGCCAACATGCGGTCGTAATGAGCTTTGTGGGGCGTGTGGTGCAAGCGTTTCTCCTTGGCCTTCTTGCCTTTACACTGCTCCCGAATAGGACAGCTCTTACAGTCCGCAGCCTTCGCCATGTAACGTTTCTTGGCGTGTCCTTCCGAATCGACGAATACTTTATGAAAGGTCAATAGCTTACCCTGGCTGCAGGTATAGCTGTCATTATCAGCGTCATAGATGAAGCCTGCGCGCTCGGTTTTGTACATCCCATGGGCGGGGATATAGCCCGTTAAGCCGCGGGCTTCCAATTGTTCGTAATTCTCGCCCGAACAATACCCGGCATCCGCGACGATGAGAGACACCCTGATCCCAAAGGGCGTCAACCGTTGCTGCGTCGCGTCCACAATGGCGAGCAAGTACCGGCTATCCCGCCAGTCAGCCAAGTCGGCATGAATATGCGTAATAACATGCCGCGCCGCATCAACACTTACACTGGCTGTGTACGCTAGAATGCGCGCTTTGCCCGTCTTGAAGGCCACCCGTGCATCGGGATCGGACGGACTATAATGCGTCAGATTGCTGACGAGCCGGCCCGGCTTAGTCGGGCCCGCTTTGCGAATAGCGGTTTGGAAGCGCTGTAGATGCAGCAAGCGGTCTGCTGAAGCGGTGATGGCGGGTGCGGTGGTGGGGCCGATAATGGTCGGCGCCTCGGCGCCTTCTGCGAAGCGCTTGGGCTGCAGCCGGCTCAAGGAGGCATTGGCTTTAATGTAAGCGGAATCAATCACTTGGGTGTGCCCGCTGACTAAGCCCTGTTGCACACACAGGCCTACCACGTGGGTGAAGCAGGCCTCAAAGACGGCCACAGGCAACCGCTGGCGCGTTCGGCAGACGGTACTGTGGCTGGGCAGCGACTGGCCAAGCTCATAGCCTAGAAACGCGCGGATGCCGACGTGCAGGCCGGCCAGCTCCACCAGCTTACGGTCAGACGTAATATTCTCCAAATGCTGGGCTAAAAGCAATTTGACGAAGACTACAGGATCGAGCGAGGGGCGGCCGATGGCGCTATAGAAGGGGGCCACTAAGGGCCGCACAAAGCCAAAGTCGATGCGCTGGAGCAGGCGCAGATAGACGTGGTGCGCAGGCACGAGCTTGACCAGCGACGTGACGACGGGATGGAAGCCTAGCATAGGCTAGCAACTTACTAACTCGCAGTAAATTGCCTTTTGCAACAGCCACGCATCTTACAACCCCGCTCTTGGAATCAGTGTGGTTTTTGGCTTCTCTTAGGAACGCGGTCGGCGTAGTAGTTTTCCGGTTTGTGACCTTGTTTTGGGCGTTTCCGCTCGCTAGCAGGGGCTCGACCAGCGCCCGGTGCCGGGCGTAGCGGGCAGATAGCTGGGGGCTCCTAGCTCTTAGCCCTAGCAAAAATTTAAAATTAAAGTACACGGGGGGAGCAAAAAACAACGCTAACGCGGTCCTTCTGGCTTATGGAAGAACAAAAATCGGCTGATCTTCCGGTAAAAGCAGGTGGGTAAGCCAAGGGCCCTCTTCGAGAAGGGCCGTTAAGTTATGGGCACCTAGCGGCAGCTTGTAAACCAGCCTAATCGCTTTGGACTCATGGGCTTGCAGGCGGGTAGCAAGGGGGATGGGCCCAGTCCCAACGGCGGCCCATGCCTGTCCCCTCTGATCCAGGATATGTAATCGCGGGTAGGAGGGGGTTTGCGCCCGGCCCCGGCCGTGATTTGAGACGAGCACCTGCACGGCAAGCGTAAGGCGATCGTTCGAGCTCCCCGGCAAGCGCGTCACCTGCGTGACCGTGGCGCACCAGTCGTCAAAGCAGACATCCGTGCCCAGCGCAACGGGGCGATAGCCTTGCCTGAGAAAAAAAATCAGCCATAGCGCGCCATAGCTGGCGCCTAGTAAACCTATGAGCCCGAACAAGCGCCCAATTGGCCGGTGCCGCACCAGGTTAATCAGCAACCGCAGGGCTAGGCCTACTAGGATCAGTCCGGTCAGTAATAACAGAAGGGTTCTCATCGAATGAAAGAGCGTTAGTGGGTGGAAGAGAGCTACTTTAAGACGTGTTTTTAACCCGGTCACGCGACGCACGCTTCCGTCGGGCAAGGGTAGTCGCTCAGCAGAAATAGCAAGGGCTGCGTAACACTGCCGGCAAAGACGGCACCCAGCGGCGCGCCGTCTTTGCCAATTTTCCGCCGGCCCGGCCACGCGCCTCCTTCTGGCAGAACTGCCAGGCCGTGGCCTCGCCGAGCGAGTGGCCCACCACGCGCGGGAAGGCGAGCCGGCCTGGAAACGGCCCTGCTGCAGCGTTCAAGCGGTCCAGCTGCGTGAACGGAAAGCGCAGCTCCTGGCTCCAGGCCTCGACCAAGTGCATGGCGAGCGGCTCGGACGACTGTTCAAGAAACGTAACAAAAGTCGGCTATCCGAGAAGGCGTTTATGTTAAAAAAGGACTCCACGAAGGGGCTAGCAGGCCGAGCGCTTGTGGTGGGGCCTCAAAACGGCACGGCTCGCCCGCTGCCACAGGCCTGGGTGAAAAACAGTGGGGGCAGGCGTGGCCATCCGCCGCCCCTTCAGGCCTAGGGGACTAGGGTAGAGCAAGCGGGGGCGCAGGGGCAGCAGCTAGCTCGGCGAGGCGACCATGTGTAAGGGCCTGGTGCGGGGTCTGCCACGTGGGTAGGGCCTGGCCCACCAAGTGCCAGAAGCGGGCGTTGTGCAGCCGCTCGTGCAAATGGGTCAGTTCGTGCACCAACACGTACTCCAAACAGCTTAGCGGCCACTCACTCAGGGCTTGACTCAGCCAGATGCGCCGGGCCCGGATACTGCAGCTGCCCCAGCGCGTGGTCATCTGCTTGATGCCCCAGGCCGCGGCCCGTACGCCAACCACGGGCTCCCACTGGGCCAGCAAGATTGGCACCAGGGCCTGCAGCTGGGTGCGGCGCCAGCAGGCCAGCACCCGCGCCCGCTGGTCGAGCGTGGCGCCCCCGGGCACGCCCAGATAGAGCACGCCCTCGTCCGGGGCCAGGCGTACGGCGGCGCGACTGGTCTGCACGTGCACGCACAAGCGATAGGCCTGGCCCTGATAATAGTGCGTTTCGCCCGTCTCGTAGCGCAGCACCGGCACGGGCGGGCGCTGCTGCATCGCCGTTTGGTGCTGTCGAATCCAGGCCTGTTTACGCCGCACTACTTCCCGAATCGTGGCCTCGCGCGTGCCCAGCGGAACGGTCACGCACAACTGCCCCTGGGGTGGGCGAATAGTCAAGCGCAGCTGGCGCACGGGCTTGCGCACTACTTCGACCAGCAGGTCATCGACGCGTAGAAGAGTGGGGCTCGGCACAGGCAGGGAGAACAGCCGGGCAAAAGTAGGGAGTCATTCCCCCAACTCAGCCGGGCAGCTAAGCGCCGAGCTTAGGGGGTGAGGCGCTTGGCGTAGCCCGTGAGACTATCAACTTGGAAGCGCTGGGAATAGATGACTAGCGAGTCCGCCTTGTTCTTGGCCCGATAGACGTGGTTGAGCACGATGGTATCCCCACGCGCGCCGCGGGCCTGGGGTTGGCCAAAAGAAATAGGCACGTAGCTGGTGGGCTCGGGCAAGGTGGCGCGCACGCAGGCCGCGATCGCATCCTGCACTCGATGCGTGGAGGGGGCACAGCTACTAAACAGCACCAGCAGTGGGAGTAGGAGCCAAGGTCGCAGCAGTCGCTTCATAGCTCAATGATAGGCAGCAGCAGGGCTATTGGGTGTAAAAAACCGCGCAAACCGCTTCCCAAAAGCGCTTAGACCGCTCAAAGCGTTTCTTGAAACATATGCTTTTGCTTAACCGCTTTGCGCGGTTTTGGGAAGCGGTTTGCGCGGTTTAGCGGACCTGCCATCTCGGTATTCGCCCGGTTATTCGACCTCAAACTAGCCCTTGGTGGTGAGCTTACTTTACGTATCCGAAATTATAAGACACGAAAGCGTGCTTTTTACGTATTGCTTGTTGCAGGACAATTGCGCGCCGCAACGCCTTACTTGCTTCTGGACTTATCTTCGTGAACATGAAGCTTCGTGACCGTTATCCGCACTTGCAGAATCCCGCTGTGGTCAAAGCCATGGTGTTAGAGTCAGTCTACGCCTCGATGGCGTTGGAGAATCAGACCGTGTCGATGGAGCGTCTCGAAGCGATCTATGCCCAGACTGAACCAGCTCCAGCGTCTACGCCAGCGGGCGCAGCTGTGCACTAATGAGCTGCTGTAAGGGGCGCAACTCGTAGTCATCCGCTTGGCGAATCGCGGCTAAATACTGCGTGCGGGCTTCGCCGTGCGTGCGCTGGTAGAGCACGACGGCCTGGTAACCGTAGCTGTAGGCAAGCAAGTCGGTTACTAAGCGAGCCGTGCGGCCATTGCCATTGGTAAAGGGGTGAATAGCGACCAAGCGATGGTGGGTATAGGCTAATAGCTCGGCCACTTGGGCGGCCGTAGGCTTAAGCGGCAACTGCTGTTGGCGATGGCGTACTTCATCGGCCCACTCATACAGCAGTTGCGGCACGCGTTCGGCCGCCGGGGGCACATAAGCACCGACATTGGGCACCGTCCGGCGCCACTGCCCGGCCCAGTCATAGAGGTGGCCAAAGGCGCGTCGATGCAGCTCTTGCACGAGGGCTACCGAAAACTCGACGGGGTAGTCCACTTCTTCGAGTAAGTAGCGCTCGACGGTAGCTACGCCTAGTGCTTCCTGTTCATTTAACGACTCTTTGCTGGTTAGCCCCAGTAGATTATCCTCCGGTGCGTCCGTATAGTGCCCCATAGTGGGCAAAAGTACAGTCGAGAATAGCCGGCAACTGGGGTGGTCTAGTTAAGGCGCACAGAAGCAGGACGCATATTTCCTGAGTCATGAGCGCAGAAAAGAGCAAGAAGACGCCGGATAAGCGGCGCAAATACGATGACGCCTTCAAAGCCGAGGCGTTGCGCCTGGCCTCGGAGAGCCGCAGCACGCAGGCGGCGGCCCAGCAATTAGGCATCAGCCCCAAGCTACTTTATCGCTGGCAGCAGGCCCAACTTGTGGCCGAAGTAGGCAGCGTAGAGGTCGCCCGTGACCCGGAAGTGCGCCAACTGCGCGCCCAGTTGAAACGGGCGGAGCAGGAGCTCGATATTTTAAAAAAAGCCTTGGTCATCTTCGGCCAGCCGACCCGGTGAGCACCTACCGCTACATTACCCAGCGCCAAGGGCAAGTGCCCGTGCGCCAGCTCTGTCAGGTGCTGCGCGTGTCGGCTAGCGCGTACTATGCCTGGCAGCGTCGCCAGCTGCCTGCGCCGGAGCCAGCATGGCAAGTAGTTGTCCGCGCGGAGTTTAGGTGGCACGTTGCCCGTTACGGCACCCGCCGTCTGCGAGCCGAGCTGCACGCCAAGGGCTACCCAGTAGGCCGCTGGCGTATCCGGCGGGCGTTGGCCACCGCGGGCTTGCGCGCCCAGCAACCGCGCTCGTTTGTGCCCCGCACGACCAACTCCGACCCCAACGTGCGCGCCGCGCCGAACCTGTTGCTGGGCCAACCTGCGCCCACCGCGCCCAATCAGGTCTGGGTGGGGGATAGCACCTATTTGCCCAAACAAGGCGGCGGCTGGCTCTACCTAGCCACCTGGCTCGACCGCTACTCACGCAAAATCGTGGGCTGGGACGTGCGCGAATCCATGCCCGAAGACCTGGTCAGCGCGGCCCTACGCCGCGCCTTGGCTGTGCGCCAGCCAGCGACTGGATTACTAGTCCATTCCGACCAGGGCAGTCAGTACTCGGCCACCAACTTTAAGGCCTTAGTAGCTCGTCACGAGGCTATGCAAAGCATGAGTCGGCGCGGCAACTGCTACGATAATGCCCACGCCGAATCCTTTTGGAGCCGCTTCAAAACCGAATTGCTTGACGGCGGCAGCTTCCGCAACTTAGCCGAGGCGCGTCTGGAAATCAGCCACTATCTCGCCTAGTACAATGCTGAGCGGCGGCATTCGGCCCTCGGCTACCTCGCCCCTAATCACTTCGAAACCCATTTTCAAACTGCGTCCCAATTCTGTGCGGCCTAGCTAGACCACCTCAATACCCAACGGTTACATTTCGCGCTGGGCTACTGTACCCCGCTTGAAATCGAACTCCACTATCTTTTCAATCTACCTTCCGTGTCCATTTGAACCCGACCACCTCAGTCAAGCGTTAGTGCAGATTAAAAAATATTATTTATATATTTAACAAAATCTATTAATAGAGCTAAACTATTCGTATTTGTTTTTGGCAAAATGCACACTGCAGTGTATACTTGCATCATTATTATCTGACTGCTGGATACCATCGGGCAGTTTCCGCGCTACTTCCGCTCCAATTATACTTTCAGGTTGCATCAAAATACTTAATGTCTGCTAAGACACTAAGCTCTGATTTTCATGCCCTTCCTGTTCTGAGTGTTTGCGTTTATTCTAAATTACTTCAATGCCCCCTTTTGCTATTGGGAAATAGCAGTCGTTCATAGCTTAACGCTGATGAATATAAGCTAATTCATTCTCAAACGTATCATGAATATTCTCCACTCACTATCTGCTGCATCCCTTTGCAATCTTTTTACTTTCAGTGCATACGCTCAAAGCGGCCCTCAATTCGGATTGCAACTAGGTCTCAATAATGGTGCTGTTAGGTATGTGACAGAAGCGAATCACTATGGTTCACTTTCTACTGGTTATCAGACAGGATTGGCTGCCGGGCTTACTAGCAACTTGCCCTTTGGTAACCACTGGTCCCTATCGACTGGGTTACGCTACTTGCGCACAGGCTTTACGACCAACGAAATTGTTCCTTCCACAGACCCAGGAAGCCATAATTCTACCCAGTATAAGAGCGCATATGCACTGAATCGGGTAGAGCTTCCGGTTGATGTGCTGTACTTTTTTAGCCAATCCCAAAAAGGGTTCTTTCTAACAGGGGGCGTCAGCGTTGGGGTGTTGTTAAGTGGCAAGCGTACCGTCGATATTCTTGATACGGATGGGGTTAGAACAGTTGAGTATTCAGTCAGCGATGAGATTAAGGTTGCGAAAGACTATCCGCTTGGTACCACTGCTTACTACTTGCAGCGGTGGGATGCGGGCATCAAAGGTGGCTTGGGCTATAAGTACCGCAGCATTGCCGTGCAAGCTTTTTACCGCTTTGGTATAGCTGATATAGCTGCCAACTCTGCACTTAATTCCCCTTCGCCTACAATTAACTCCAGGCTAACAGAAATCCAGGTGGCCTACCTTTTTGGCAAATAACTTTTTCATTTTTCACCTCTTTTCCTCAAAAACCAGTATGAAACAACTTTTCTCATTTATAATTCTTTGCTGCCTCTTATACAGTTCAAGCAGTTGGGCACAGTCGCCGGTTACTTTCAATGTGCCCGGTGGGTTTCCGCCTCAAGTATATGATATTGACAGCAAAATCAATAATGACTCAAGCAATCCGGTAATTATAGCGGATTCTAGAACGGTGTAGCTACTATAAAGCTGTTTACGTACCGGGTGTATGCAAGCCTATTCTCTTGATTTGCGGCAGCGTATCGCGCAAGCGTGTGCCGAGCCCGGGGCGCGACAAGCCCACGTCGCCGCCCGGTTTTGCGTGAGTGTGGCCTTCGTCGGCAAGCTGCTGCGTCGCCAGCGGCAAAGCGGGCAGTTGGCCGCCCTGCCCGGCCGCGGTGGTCCGGCCCGCTGCCTGGATGCGGCGGCGCAGGCCTGGCTCGGGGAGCAGGTGGCGGCCCAACCCGATGCCACCCTGGCCGAGTTACAGACGCTCCTGCTGGTTGAGCGCGGGCAAGCCGTTAGCCGGGGCTCCGTCTGGCGGGTGCTACACGAACAAGGCTGGCGACGTAAAAAAAAGCCTGCACGCCACTGAGCGCGATACGCCCCGGGTACACGCCTTGCGCAGCGCGCACGTCGCGGCTATCGCGCAACGCCCCGACGTAGCCCGCTTTCATTTTCTGGACGAGACCGGCCTGCGCCTAGACTACACGCGGCGCTATGGCCGGGCGCAGGCCGGCCAGCGTGTGAGTGGGGCCGTACCGTTGCGCCGCCCGGCCCGCTCCCTAACCTTAATTGGCGCCTTGTCCGTGCACGGGCTGCACGGGGTCCAGGTGCTGGAAGGGGCCTTGAATCAGCGCAGCTTCGCCCTGTATATCAGCCGCATCCTGGCCCCGCAGCTACGGCGCGGGGACGTGCTGGTCCTCGACAACCTGCGGGTGCATCACCTGACCGGGCTGCGGGAGTGGCTAGCCCGGCGCGGCATCGAAGTGCTGTTTCTGCCCCCCTACTCGCCCGACTTTACCCCCATCGAGCAGGCCTGGAGCAAGCTCAAAACCAAGCTGCGCCACGCCCAGGCACGGACCCGCGACGCGCTCGAAGAAGCCTTACATACCGCCATCGACTGGCTTACTGGCCCCGATGCGAAAGCGTGGTTTAATCACTGTGGCTATCACGTACACCGTTCATGAATCCGCTATAGTAGGGTAGTGATCCTAGGATACATTGCTACCTCTCACCCGTGTAAGCCCTCTTAGTGAAGTCCAGGAACCTAGCCGTTGGTTGCCACTGCAGTCGTGGTTGTGTTACTGGAACCCGTCACTATCTGAAACGTAACAGATTTTTAATCATTACCCGGCCATTATGCAGACCAGTGGAGCCGCAAACAGCTGAGTTGATAGCCGAACAGTGGTCTTATTCTTTTGCCACTTAATAAGTTAATTGATCGTAAAAGATTGCTACTTACAAGATCAAAAAGCTTTTGGCGAGTCTTATAATTTCCAATACGTAAAGCAGCGGGCTACTCTGCTGGTAGTAAGCTTGGCCCACCTGCTGGAGTCAGGCTCGCCAGCCGTGGTCTTTGCAGCGCCGTAGTACCCGCTAGCCAGTTCTCGTAAACCGGGCAACCAACGTACCCCCTGCTCGTGGAGCGGCTGCCAGTTGCGGGTGGGCCGAGCAGGGGGTACGTAGGATCCTAGTCGACCGCACTTGGTTACTTTTCAATTAACTTCAATTAAAGTTAATTGAAAATTGTCTGTACGCATGCCTTACCATAAACGCCCGCTGCGCGCGCTCACCTGCGCCCACTGCGGCACGGCCTTCGAAGCGGCCCACAAAGCCCGGCGCTACTGCAGCAACTCCTGCAACACGCTCGCCTGCCGAGCGCGTGCGGCGGCCCGGCCTACTCCCCTCTCTGGTCCCCTCGCGGACCCGCTCCCGCCGACTCCGGGTGCTGCTTCCTCGACGCCTCTGGCCTTTAGCTGGCAGAACGTGGGCGTGATCGCCGCCGGGTCGGCCCTCGGCCAGCTGGCCGTGCAGGTGGGCACTCATATGGCCCAGGCCTTCGTCTCCCCGGCGGTAGCGCCTGCCCCCGACCCGGACCGGGACCCGGCTGGCTGGTTGCCCCCAGCCCTACTTGCCGTCCCCGGTCCGGCCGCGTGGGTAACCTTGCCCGGCTGGCCGGCTGCTCAAGTGCTCGTGCAACGCCTCTACTGCGGCCTGACGCTCTACCATTGCCCCGCCTATCAGCTGCTCTATTGCCAGACGGCCCCCGGGACCTTGACGCCCGTTCCCTCCCGCGCAGCATTAGCCGCCCTGGTGGCCCAGGTGAGCCCCGCGCCCACCACCGCCGAGATCGTTGCACGCTACGTGCCGGGCCTGGCTGCTGCCCTGGACGAGGCGCCCGGTCAGACCCCAGGCGGCACCTTCCGCTCTGTCGGCTAAGCAGGCGGCCGGGAGTTTCCGAAACAAGAGCGGGTCAACCAGCAAGAGTGGACCCGGCGGCGCCCTAATGGAGTGCGGCTTAGATAGACCACCTCACAGATACTCTTCTGAAAAAGGAAGGGTAGGATGAAGCTAGAGTGGAGCGGCTAATACTGTGCGGTTTCTGTAAGCGAGGGTTCGTCGGGCCTCCTGCCGGGCGGGCAGATAAAAAAACCACGGTAGCGTGGCTGCTCGACGTCAATGGCCCAAGACCTTTAGCCTATTAGATAACCTACTACATCCCAATTGGCGCAGACAAACGAGTAGGCACCTCGCAGGACGAGCCGAAATGCGACAGAATTAACCCCGAACTTTAAGCATAACGTAGCTGTCAAGTGCGGCGGCGGTTGCAGAAGGAGTCATCAATGACTCGCCCATCTGCTATTAAGTAGGCACTTAGTTGTTCTTGGCTTCGTGCCCCTCAGTTTATTCGTATCCAAATGCCTTTGTTTCAAGTACTCCTCTCCCGCTGGGGGATGCTTCTCTTACTCTCGTTAGGTACCCTCATAGCGGAAGCCCAGACGGGTACTGTACGTGGTACCCTGTCGGAAGTGGCGAGCGGCCAGCCTATTCCGTTTGCCAGTGTGGTACTGCTACACAGCCCCGACTCGACTTTTGTATCTGGCACCCAGGCGAGTGAAGCAGGGGAGTTTGAACTGAAGGCGCCGCTGGGCCAATACATCCTGCGGGCCACAGCGGTAGGCTACCGCACCGGTCGCCGGGCCGTAGTCCTCACGGCGGCGGTGCCGACCCTCGCGCTGGGTACGCTGCGCTTGCGCACGGCGGCTACTCAACTTACCGACGTAGTGGTAACGGCCGAGCGACCTGTGGTGAGCGATGGCCTCGATAAGAAAGTAGTGGATGTAACCAAGGACTTAACCGTGACGGGCGGCACGGCCATCGACGCGCTGCAAAACGTGCCCTCTGTAACCGTGGATCAGACCGGAGCGGTGAGCATCCGGGGCTCGGGCGGCGTCACCATTTTCATTGATGGCAAGCCCACGACCACCACGCTCGACCAGATTCCGGCCAGTAGCATCCAGAGCGTGGAGGTAATTACCAACCCCTCGTCGCGCTACGATGCCAGCGGGGCGGGTGGCATTCTCAACATCGTACTAAAAAAGGAGCGCCGTGATGGCCTCAATGGTCAGGTAAGCGCTACGGCCGGCACCGGCGACAAGGCCAACGCCTCGCTGAGTCTCAACTACCGCCAGGGCAAGCTCAACCTGTTTGGCTCGTATGATTTCCGCCGCGACCGCCGCCGCATCTATGGCACGCTTGACCAGACGACTACGGCCCGCGACACCTCCCTGCTGCTGCACCAGGACCGTAACGGCGTCAATTTGCAGACCTCGCACGCCGTGCGCCTGGGCTTCGACTACGCCCTCACTCCCGAGCAAACGCTAACGCTGGCCGTGCAGCCACGCTTCAACGTACAGGCCAATGGCGAGACGCTCGACTCGCGCCAGCTGAACCTGACGACGGGCAGCCAGCTGGTGCCCACTAGTACCAGCCACCGCACCAATGCCACCACCGGGACCTTCCGCTCGGCCGATGTGACGCTCGACTACCGCCGCACCTGGGCCAAGCAGGAAGGGCGGGAGTTGACGGCCAGCGCCGTCTACACGCCCTTTTTGGGGGATAACAACGTGTCGTCCAGTATTCTTTACCCTAGCGACAATTCCTTGACGCTTCAGCAGCAGCGCACCCTTAACCATACTACCCAAGGCACGGCACAAGTCGATTACGTGCACCCGCTGGGTGAGAAAAGTCGCTTTGAGCTGGGCGCCCGCAGCTCGTTGCGGCAATACGACCTGGACTACCGCTTCAGCAGCGTGCCGACGCTGAGCTTTGACCCTTCCAACCGCTTCATTTATAAGCAATACGTACAGGCAGCCTACGGTATTTATGCCAACGCCCTGGGCAAGCTGAGCTACCAGCTCGGGCTGCGCGGCGAGCAAACCAGCCTAAACGGCAACCAGGTGGCCACCGCCGAACAGTTTACCCAGCACTACTTCAACCTGTTTCCGAGCGCGGTGCTGGCCTACGAGTTGCCCCACGACCAGCGCGTGCAGCTGAGCTATTCCAAGCGTATTCAACGGCCCGACGCGGGCGAGCTGAACCCGTTCACCGACCGTTCGGACCAGTATAACCTCGTGACGGGAAATCCTACGCTGCTACCCGAATACGTGCACTCGGTGGAGCTGGGTGACCAGCTGAACTTCAGCGGTGGGCGCAGCTTGAGTACCACGGCCTTTTACCGCCTCGAAACTAACACGGCCCAGGGCTTTCGGCAGGTAATTACCGACCCACTCACCGGCCGCCTCGTCACGAGCACGACCCGCCAAAACCTGGGCCAGGAAACGTCGGCTGGCCTGGAGCTGGTGGGCGCCAGCCCGCTCACCGAATTCTGGAAAGCGAACCTGACGGCCTCCACCTTCCGGCGCATCATCAAAGGTTCGTCGGGTGGGGTACCCATTAATACGTCCAGCCAGGTGTACACCGCGCGCCTCAATAACAACTTCACCATCACCAAGCAGCTAGGGGCGCAACTGGCGCTCAACTACCGTTCGCCCATCAACACGGCCCAGGGCACGCGCAGCGCCAATTTCAACGTGGACGTGGCCGCCCGCTACAACGTACTCGGCGACCGGGGTACTATCACGCTGCGGGTATCTGACCTATTCAATACGCTGCACTTTAACTCCACGGCCTACGGCCCAGCCTTTGCCACTGACCAGCGCTTTAAACGCGAATCGCGCATTGCCTTCCTGGGTTTTGCCTACCGCTTTGGCCAAAACCAGTCGGCAAAGCCTAATAAGAAAAATGATCAGGAAGACGCTGGTGGAGGATTTGAATAGCTCGTTAGTGAACAAATAGCCTTATTGACCTTTCAATGCAGAGTTTTAGCAAGTACCAACTGCGTATAGAAGGAAAGGGTCTAAGAAGCACCCAGCGACTGCCGATGGAATGAGATAGACCGCCTCAACGCGTTTTTGAGGAGAACATTGGGAAGTAAAACTGTCTCGAGGGTCCGCCGTATCAGACCCCTAAGCGATTCTCTAGGTAAAAAACAAAAACAGGGCTATCCACGCAAAGACAGTACCTGGGACCAGGGCTTGCTATTCCCGTTTAACCTGCCAGACCCGATGCAAATAACCACGACGCAGTTGCCCACGACGGCGACCACCATGCTCAACAAGGTACCAGCGGTGACGCTGATTTTTTGGATTATCAAGATTATGGCCACGACCGTGGGCGAAACGGCGGCTGACTTCCTGGCGTTCAACCTGAAACTGGGCTTGACTAAAACTTCTCTGTTGATGGCCGGGCTACTGGTCGTGGCGCTGCTGGTGCAGCTGCGGGCGAAACGGTATGTGCCCGCGCTGTATTGGACGGTGGTGGTGTTTGTTAGTATTGTCGGGACGCTGATTTCTGATAATCTGGTCGATAATTTCGGGGTCAGTCTGACCACGACGACGGTGATTTTTGGGGTGGCGCTGGTGGTGGTATTTGCGTTGTGGTACGCTAGCGAGAAGACGCTTTCGGTGCACAGCATTGAAACCAGCAGGCGGGAGCTGTTTTACTGGGCGGCCATTCTGTGCACGTTTGCCCTGGGCACCTCGGCTGGTGACCTGATTGGGGAGCGCCTGGGGTTGGGCTATGTGAAGTCAGCGCTGCTGTTTGGCGGCTTAATCGCGGCGGTGTTTCTGAGCTACCGATACGCGCACCTCAACGCCGTGCTAGCGTTTTGGGCCGCCTATATTCTCACGCGGCCGCTGGGCGCTTCCCTAGGTGACTTGCTGACCCAGGCCCCGAAAGATGGTGGGCTGGGCATCAGCACGACCGTCATCAGTGGTCTATTCCTGATTTCCATCCTAGTGCTGGTAGTCTACCTAAGTCAGCAACAAAAGCAAGAGGACCTGACCGCAACTCCGCAGACTAAGTAGCGTAAGCTTACCGCCCACGAGTGCTACAAAAGCCAGACTAGCTGCCTAAAGTGGTAGCTAGTCCAGCTTTTGTAGCACTCGTGGGCTTTTGGGGTCAGCTATTTCTTGGCCAGCGAGCCGTCGGCCGTGAAGAGCACATCCTGGGCCTTGCCACCCTTGCTTACTTCGGCCTCATAGACGGTCGAGCCATCAGCCCGCACGATGGTAGCAGCCTCCTTAATCTGGTAGGCCTTGTAGGCGCGGGCCAGCTTGGCGCGCACCGGGGCGGGCAACTGGCTCGGCGACATATCGGTTTCGGTTTCCAGCAGCTCCCCGGCGGGCGTAATCACGGCCGACATGGTCTTGCCGCCCTGCTTGAAGCCTGCTTCGAACTTGTCGCCTTCTTTCTCCCACGTGTTGGTGGTTACCGTAGGGAATTTGGCTTTAAAGGTGGCCTTAGCGGCAGCGGGCACCTGGGCAGGCTTGAGTGTCTGGGCGTGGGTGGTGGTAGCCAACGCGAGGGCGAAGACAGCCAAAATCAGCACTTGTTTCATGACGTTGTTAAAGAAGGGTTGGTGAAATTATACCGAAAGCTCGGCCCTGATACTGTGATTTTTCTGTAATGGTGCGGCCCACCTAAGCAGGTCGAGCTATCAGCCAAGGGACCGCTTAAGGAAGCTCCTTCTGCGGCTACCAGAAGGTATTTCACCAGGCAGTGCTGCTTGTATTCCAGGAGCAACCCGCTTTAACTTATTATCCTAATGGTCGTACAGCTTGCACTTGGCATCCACAAGCACTAGGCCTATTCCATGAACTGAACATCGAATCACAGAACGGCCCTGCTGCTTTTGCTGGTAGCGTTGCTGGGCGTCGGAGCGGGTGCTCGCGCCCTTCGGCCACCGGGGCCCACGGTCCACCACCTGCTGGCCACCCCCCAAACCGTGACAGTGGGCTACTACGATGCCGCTGCTCCGCCCCATCTGCGGATTCAATCGGGCGACGTGGTGCAGATGCAGACCCTGGTGGCCTGCACGCCGGCCCTGCTCGAAGAAGCCGGCCTGCCGCCTGCGCAGGTGCAGCCCGAGCTGCGCGCTGTTATCCAGCAAGTGACGGACAAGGGACCGGGCATTCACGTCCTGACGGGCCCCATCTACGTGGAGGGAGCCCTGCCCGGCGATGTACTCGAAGTGCGGATTCAGGACGTGCAGCTGACCGTACCCTATGCCTATAACGCCTTCTCCCCCGGTCACGGCGCGCTGCCCAACGATTATCCGTACTCGCGCATGCGCATCGTGCCGCTGGATCTAAAGCGAAAAGTGGGGCTGTTCGCGCCCGGCATCGAGATACCTCTGCGTCCGTTCTTTGGCAGTATGGGGGTAGCTCCGCCCGATGTGTCGGGCCGCATTAGCTCCTACCCGCCCTGGATTAACGCGGGCAATATCGACAACAAGGAGATGGTGGCCGGCACCACGCTCTTCATTCCGGTGCACACCCCGGGGGCCTTGTTTTCGGCCGGCGACGGGCACGCGGCGCAAGGCGACGGCGAAGTAGACCTCAAAGCTTTGGAAACCTCCCTGGTGGGCACGTTTCAGTTTATCGTGCATAAAAATCAGCATTTGAACTGGTCCCGGGCGGAAACGCCGACCGAATACATTGCGATGGGCTTCAACGAAAACTTGGACGAAGCCGTGAGCCTGGCCACGCGCAACATGCTGGACTTTCTGATAACGGAAAAACACCTGAGCCGCGACGAAGCCTACATGCTGGCCAGCGTAGCCGTTGACCTGCACGTCACGGAACTGGTGGACGGCTCCAAAGGCGTACACGCCATTCTGCCCAAAAGTATTTTCCTCGACCAGAAGCGCAAGTAGGCCGCGCAGTCCGGGGTGCAGGCCACCCTGGGTAGGTTGGGCGTAAAAGACAGACGAGGTAAGTACAGAAACGCTTCGGCAGCGAAACCCAGCTTCAGCCTATCGATAGGCTGCAAAACGTTAGTACATCCCTACGTGGAAGGAAACGGACACTGGGCGGCGAAACTGGGACTGAGGCTGAACTAGCACTCGCTGGCCGCCGTCATACCTAGCGTACTGCGCCCGGTCGTATCCATAGCCTTGCCCGCGGCCGTAGCCATAAGCCTGACTACGGTAATAGCCATCCTGCTGGCTGCGCTCATAACCATAGGCGCGCTCTGGGTCGTAGCGGGGAGCATCACGGTGCCCTTCGTCCCACTGGTCATGACCTTGGTAATCGGGCCTATACCCTTGATGGTAGCCGTCGTAGGCATCGCGGCCGTGCTCAAACGGCGGGTAGCCCGGGCCGGCTGGGCTAGCAAGCGGGGCCGCGAAGACGCTGCTGGCGGTAAGTACAGTAGCAGCCAGGGTGGCAAACAGGAAAGTTTTCATGGGAGTAGCGTTAGCGAGGTGACTGGCAGCATCTTCGGCTGCCTGAGGTAGACTATGCAAATGCCCGTCCGGAAATAGCCAGGTAGCTGCATCTATGGACGCACCCCCAAATAACCCCGACTAATAGCCCTGTATCATCGGCATACTGCCTGCTCCTTGCTGGCTACTGCTGTCCGAACTGCTTGCGGTCAGCACGGAGCATGTTAGGCAAGACGGCGCAGGGGAGTCGTGGCACCTGAAATAGCTCCAAACAGCCACGAGCGTTTAATACAGTGTGACAAGATAAGTCAGCAGTTAGTCTGTTGAAAAAGGAAGGTGAGGTTGAAGTTAGAGTAAGCAGTAACTGCCGGGAGACGAAGCCCGTATGGCTGGGGTATAAGACTGATGCGTATCACCCTGAATACGTCATGTTCTGAGCGGTCCTGCCAAAGCTTATCCTGTTTCTTCCATTCTTCCTCCCCATACTTTTCCCTTCTGCGGATGAAAGCCTCTTTCGCTTCTCTCTACGCGGTCGCTAGTCTGCTCGCCACCACTGCCTTTGCCTCAACTCCCGACTCGTATGGCCAGGATGAGCAGGGCCGCCGTGACCAGCAGCGCTCCGACGATCGCCGCCCGGATAACCAGCGCTCGGACACTTACCGCGGGGGCAACCAGCGCCCCGATGCTTATCGGGGAGATAATAAGCGCGCGGACGCGTACCGGGGTGATAACCGACGCGGTAATACTACTTACCGGGACAGCCGCCGTCCTGATAATCAGCGCACGGACGCGTACCGCGGGGGCAACCAGCGCGCGGACGCGTACCGGGGCGATAATAATCGCCCTGGCAGGAATGCTCGCCACGAGGAGCGCCAGAACGCTTCTGACAATCGCCGGGCAGACTCGCCCCGCTAAGCTGGGCAGCCTAAGCTAGAATCGGCCCCATCCAGATGATCTGGATGGGGCCGACTTATTTTGTGAAAGCGGCCCGCTACTGCCTGCTCCACTGTAGTTTCCTGCTCCATCACCCGCTTATAATGCCCGTCTTCCCTGCTTCTACCGCTCCTTCCACCTCCACCTACGGTCTGCTGAACTGGGTGCTGCGCTTACGGGCGCTGCACCGCGTGGGTCTCGCCCTGACCGTGAGCGTGCTCTGCGCGTGGCTGGCCCCGGCCGACTTTCGGACGGCTACCCGCTGGGTGAGTGCCTGGGATGGGTTCTGCGTGGCCATTCTGGCGCTGACGTGGCTTACAGTCTTTCAAGCCGATGCTGCCCATATCCGGCGCGAGGCTACCCGCCAGGACCCGGGCCGAGCCTGGACATTTGTGGCCGTGCTGCTGGCCGCCGGTGCCAGCCTGTTCGCGGTCGCGCTGCTCTTGCGCGGCATTAAGGAATTACCGCATCCCGAACAGGTGGAGCAGGTGGTTGTCTCTGTGATCGCCGTATTAGGCTCGTGGTTGCTGCTGCACACGCTCTTCACCCTGCGCTATGCCCACGCTTATTACAGCGAGGACCTGACCACTTCGCCGCCCGATAAGCTCGGCGGATTGCAATTTGCGGGGGCCGAGCCCACTACGTACTGGGACTTTGCCTATTATGCCTTCACCATCGGCATGACGGCTCAAACCTCGGACACGGGTGTCACCTCCCTGCAGATGCGCCAGCTCACGCTGGCCCACGGCCTGCTTTCGTTTGGCTTCAACACCGCCGTCATCGCCTTGGGCGTCAATGTCGTATCCAGCATCCTCTAAAGGCAGCTCGTTGCCTAGGTTCGCGGTGGGAGCTGCTCGTATTGAAGCGGAAACTAGGCGGCCTTAAGTAGCGTCAAAAAAAGGGCACCATTCAAGCCGAAGCTATGCGCCAACGCTGTCCGTCTTGCTTAGCCCACCTCAGGCCAAGAGTCCGTACGAGCAGCTGAATAATACCGCTGCGCTCGGTCTACTACGTGCACCCTACCCGTAAAATCAACCAGGCTACCAGCCCACCGAGCAGCGTGGCGACGATATCCTGTACGTCGAAGACCCGGTCTGCCATCCAGAGCTGCGCGAACTCATAGAGCACCAGGCCGGCGACGACACTCAAACACGCCCGGGTTACCTCTTGCCGCGTCTGCTTCTGGAATAGGGTTACATAGAGCGCACCCAATAGCAGGGGTGCTAGGAAGTTGGGCAGCGAGTCGGCCAGTGCCTGGCCGAAGCGGGTTACGTGATGCCTGCGCAGAGAGGGCCGCAGGGAGAGTTCTTCGAAGGCAGTAAACGCGAGCAGCCCGAGGACCAGCCCCCAGCGAAACAAGCGTTGGGTAGCCCGCGAGTGGAGAGTAGCAGGGTTCGGCTTCATGCGTCGGCGCTAGGCGGTGAAAATAGGGTTACCCACCAAAAGATGGGTAGGCCCCGACCGGGTCGGTACTAGTAGAAAGGGTGTTGTTAAACAAATAGGGTAAAACCTCCGACTCGGCCGGTTACACAGGGGCATTTCGGGCTGGAGGCCGCTGAAGCTTGGTTAAGTAGTTCTTCAAGGACAGATACTTACCGTATTTTAGGTGCACATCTACGATAGTGGCCAGTGGCACGCCCAGCGCGTGCAGGTGCAGGATGCGCTCGCGGTCCGCATCATACATGGACCGTTGCACCACGCCCTTGGGCTTGCCTAGCACGATACCCTGCTCGCGCCGGGACCGTAGGCCCTCTTTCGTGCGCTCAGAAACGAAGTCCCGTTCCAACTCGGCCAGCATGGCAAAAATGGTGAGCAGGATTTTGTGGGTCATGTCGCGGTGGTTCTGCGGGTCCAGGTCCAGGCCCTGCTTGACCAGAATCAACCGGCAGCGCTTGTGGTGAATCAATTCCTCAATCAGGCCCAGCACCTCGCGCAGCGAGCGGCCCAGTCGTGAAAGCTCGGAGACGATAACGGTATCGCCGGCGGCGACCTTGGCCAGCAGCTCGGGCAAGCGGCGCTGCCCGGCGGTCCTTCGGGAGGACATCTCAACTTCAATCCACTCGTCCAGGGTCCAGCGGTGCTCGACCAGGTAGCGGGCGATGAGGCTCTTTTGGCTCTCGGCCGATTGGGCGCTGGTCGAGACGCGGACGTAGCCGAAAATCATGGGCAAAAGAGGCAGGTTAGCGATAAGGTAAAAGGGCCTCGTAAAGGTACCGGTTTTCGATACCTTTACACGCACGTTAACGCTATCACTGTCCGGTAGCGAAAACGGTCGTTAAGTCCATCGGTTTTTGCCCCCTCTATGGCCACGCACCTGCGGATTCACTTGGGCAAGGAGCGCGAGCTCTACGAGCAGCCCCCGCTGGTGCCGGCGGCCGAGCAGGCGCGGGTCTTCGCCGTCCCGGATTGGGCGGATGCACACCTGCTGCGGATGCTGGCCCCCGCTAACCGCGCCGGGTTTGTCTTGCAGCTGGGCTACTTCCAGATTAGCCAGCGCTTCTACGTGGCCACCCGCTACCACGCGGCCGATGTGGTGTACGTAGCCCGGCAGCTGGGGCTGGGGCCCGACGACTTTGACCCGCTGCGTTACGCCGATGCCCGGTACTACGCCCACCAGCAGTTCATCTGCGAGCACCTGGGCATTGTACGGTTTGACGCGGCCGCGACGGAGCGCTTGTATCAGGAAGCCCTGCGCCTGAGCAGCCAGCACCTGAAGCCCGCGGCGGTCTTCGACTACCTGGTGCTGTATCTGCACGAGCACCGGCTGGAGCTGCCCACCTATTACACGCTGGCCGACGTCATTACGCGGGCCCTGCTCGCGTTCGAGAAACGGCTGCTCCACCGCTTGCAGCAGCACCTGCACCCCGGCGAGCAGCGGTTGCTGGACCGCCTGCTGGCCGCCGACGACCCCAACGAAACCGCCGCCGGGGAAACGGACGCGGACCGGCGCTACCCACTCACCTTTCTCAAGCGCATCCACCAAGGCCTACGGGCCGGCGAAATCCGCGAACGGGTCACCCATTTCGCGTCCCTGCGGCAGCTCTTTGAGCAGCTGCAGCCGCTCTGGCAACGGCTGCGCCTCTCCGACCAGGCCATCACCTATTACGCCGAGTACGTGCTGCGGGCCCAGGCCGCGCAGCTCTACCGGCGCGACGAGCGGCGCTACCTCTACCTGCTCAGCTTCGTGGTGCACCAGTACTACGAGTTGGGCGATGCCCTGGTCGACACGCTGCTGCACACGGTGACCAGCGCCGTCAACCAGTGCCGCGAGCAGGTCAAGGAAACGCTCTATCAGCAACGCACCGCCACGCAGCAGCTCACCAGCCAGGTCGCGGGCCGGGGCTACCGGCACCTGCAGGCCCTGACCCAGATTCGGGCCCTGGTCGATGCCCCCGACGTACCAGCGGAGCAGAAGCTCGCCCGTATCGACGCGCTGCTGCAACGCCACCAGGCCACGGCCGCCCAGCTCAGCGAAGACCACCAGCAGCTGGAGCAGCTGCGCCGGGCCACCGAGCAGCAGGCGGGCGAGGCGCTGTTTCACGAGGCGTTGGCCGGGGCGTCGTTGCGCCTGCAAACCAAGCTCGGGGCCTTGGTCAAAGCGCTGGTCGTGGACGAGGCGACCACCCGCGCCGACCTGTGGCGGGCCGTGCACTACTACCAGCAGCATGACGGGCACCTGGGCGCGCAGGTGCCGCTGGACTTTCTCTCGCTCACGCAACGCGGCTACGTCCTTGATGCGCAAGGCCGGTTGCGCCCCTCGCTCTACAAAGCGCTGCTGTTTCTGGAGATGGCCACGGCCATCAAGTCCGGCCAGCTCAACTTCACCTGCTGCTACCAGTACCGGGCCTTTGAGCACTACCTGCTGCCGGCCGCGCAGTGGGCCCGGCAACGCGAAGCCCTGCTCGAACAGGCGGGCCTGAGTGCCTGGCGCGACTTTGCCACGGTGCAGGCTACCCTTCAAGCGCAGTTGCAGGCCCAGTTTGCCGCCACGAACGCCCACCTGGGCGGGACCGACAACCCGCACGCGCACCGCACCCCGGCCGGGCGCTACCGGCTCACGACCCCCCGGTTGCCGGCCGAGCAGCCGCGCCTGCCGGCGCACCTGTTTCCCCGCCACCGGGTGGTGCCCCTGCGCGAGGTGCTCACCAGCGTGGCCCGGCTCACCCAATTCGACACGGCCTTTGGCTCGCTGCCCAGCAAACACGCCCGCACGCCCCCGCCCTTGTCGCAACTGCTGGCGGCGCTGGTCGGGCTGGGCTGCAACCTGGGCCTGCGCCGCCTAGCCCAGGTCGCGCCGCAGGTGGACGAGGCCGCCCTGCAGCGCCTGGCCAGCACCCATTTCACGCTCGACAACCTGCGCCAGGCCAACGAGCTGATTCTAAACTTTACCCGCCAGCTGCGCCTGCGCGAGGCCTTTCGTCTCTCGCCCGATGTGCTGCACAGCAGCAGCGACGGGCAGAAATACGACCTGGCCGTGGACTCGCTCGGCAGCAGCGCCTCGTTCAAGTACTTCGGCAACCGCCGCGGCCTGACGGCCTACTCTTACGTGGACGAAACGCTGCTCGTCTTCGATTCGACCGTGTTCAGCGCCGCCGACCGCGAAGCCACCCACCTGCTGGAAGGCCTGCTACGCCACGCCGTGCGGCCCACCGACGTCCACTCCACGGACACGCACGGCTACACGGAAGTCATCTTCGCCGTGACCCGGATGCTGGGCATCGCCTACGAGCCGCGCATCCGCCAGCTCACCAATCAGCAACTCTACAGTTGGGAGCCCGTGGCCACTCATCGGCAGCTGGGGCAAACCCTGCTGCCCGACGCGCGCCTCGACCCCGAGCGCATTGCCCGCCACTGGGACGAGGTGCTACGCCTCGTGGTCACGCTAAAGCTGCGCCATAGCGAGGCCTCCCGCCTGTTCGGCCGGCTCAACTCCTACGCCCGCCAGCATCCGCTTTACCGGGCCCTGAAAGAACTGGGCCGGCTCGTCAAAACCGAGTTCCTGCTGCGCTACGTTGACCAGGTGGAGCTGCGCCAGCGCATCCAGAAGCAGCTCAACAAGGGCGAAAGCGCCCACCGGCTGGCCCACGCCGTCTGGCACGGGCGCAACCAGGAGTTTCACGCCGCCACCCGCTCCGAGCAGCTGGTGGCCGAAACCTGCAAGCGCCTGCTGATGAACGCCATCATCTGCTGGAACTACCTGCACCTCTCTCAGCACTTGGCCCGGCTGCCGCCCGAACAGCAGGCCGCTACGCTGGCCACGCTCTCGCCCTTCGCCGTGCTCTCCTACCGCCACGTGAACCTGCACGGCGAGTACGACTTCTCCGACCAGCCCCTGCCGGCCGAAGCCCCGTTTGACATGGACCTGATTGCCGCTTGGCAACCGCCAGCTAAACCCAGACAGGGCTGAGTCGGAGGTTTTCCCCTATTTGTTTAACAACACCCTAGAAAGGCCGTGCTGAAACTACGCATCGCGCGCTGACCAGTGGGCGTGCTGAGGAGAAGACCGACAGCGCAGTGTCCTTCGCAAGGGTGAGTAGGGGGAAGCGCTTGTGGCTGTTGCGGCCCACCTCACCCCGCTTCCTAGCTACTGACTGGTGTCAAGAAAGCAAAATGGCGCCCTTGGTAGCGGGGCAGTTGCAAATTGTTGCGTAGCTGCAAAAACGATTGGTACGGGGCGACCGGGGCCAGGCGATTTACCACCCAGGCAGGGAGCGCGCCGCCCGGGTCGACCCGGAAGCAATAGGTAATGCGCAGGCGCGTAGGCGAGATAGCCTGCACCTGCCAGTCGCCTGACCAGTAGGGAACCCGCACTACGCCTGCTTTCGGCGGCACCAGACCATCCACCGCCGCCATCGTGATATGTAATACATGCGTGAGGGGAGCGTAGGCAAATTGGACTTTTTATAGTAGCAGGGAGACAAAATTACTTTAAGGACATACCGTATATAATATGTCCTTGATTTTTAACCAGACGGCATTTTCACACAGTCCAAAAAGCTAGGTTCAATAAATCAATTAGCTGTTTCTTTCTGGACTGCCTTTCTGAACCCTGTTTGCTGAGGCAATTACTCAAGTGAGCTACAATGCATACAGGGTCAATAAGTTATGACTTCGTGGCCCGCACTCGAAACGGCTTGCCGTAATTTTACCCCTTCGCAGTGATTAGAAGGCCTTCCCGAGCCGCTCACCCACACAACCAGTACTGTATGAGTATTAAACCAGAACTACTTGCCACCGTGCGCGGCCTCATCACGCAGGCGCGCGCGCAGGCGGTGCGGGCCGTAGATGCGGAGCGTGTACTTCTCTATTGGCACATCGGGCAGATTATCCTAGAAGAAGAGCAACACGGCGCCGACCGGGCTGCCTACGGTAGCAGTCTTATCAAAGGCTTGGCGGCAGAGTTGCAACCGCAGTTTGGCAGCGGGTTTTCGGGGCGGCAATTGGAACGCTACCGCCAGTTTTACCGCACTTTCCCAATTGCGTCCGCACTGCGGACGCAATTCAGCTGGACGCACTATAAAACGCTTATCAGCCTCGACAATCACGATAAGCGGGAGTTTTACCTAGCCGAAGCAGCCAAAAATAACTGGTCGGCCCGGCAACTAGAGCGGCAGGTCAACAGCCAGCTGTTCGAGCGTTTGCTGTTGAGCAGCGACGTGGCGGCCGTGCTGGCCGTGGCCCGCCAAGAGAAGGTGCCCACAGAAGCCCGCGACATCATCAAGGACCCCATGGTGCTAGAGTTTCTAGGCTTGAAGCGGGAAGCCGCCTACTATGAGCGCGATTTAGAAACTGCTCTGATTATCCATTTACAAGAGTTTTTACTGGAACTGGGCAACGGCTTTTCATTCGTGGCCCGGCAGCAGCGCCTGCACCTCGACGGCGACGACTTCTTCGTGGACCTAGTGTTTTACAACCGGCTGCTGCAATGTTTCGTGCTGGTCGAAATCAAGACCGATAAGCTCACCCACCAGGATTTGGGCCAATTGCAGATGTACGTCAACTACTACGACCGCCTGGAAAAGCTGCCTCACGAGAATCCCACCATCGGCATCCTGCTCTGCGCCGACAAAAACGATGCGGTGGTAAGAATCAGCCTGCCAGCCGATAATCAGACCATTGTAGCCAGCAAGTATCAGCTTTATTTACCTAGTGAGCAGGCGCTGATGGCAGAGGTGCAGAAAGAAATTGATAAGCTGGACCCGTCCTAGCATGTATTTAGTCATTGAGCCGAAAACCGAACGGTAGGCTAGCCCTATTGCGGAGGCGCTAGTGCGTCAGGAATACCTCCTAAAGGTATTCCAATAAGGGTCAGCGAGAAACGCCCGTAAAAAGCGCCTCTGCGCGCTGGGAAAGCATCTCGTAAAATCATCCACTAAGGGCCACTTAATTGAGGAAGGCTTCGGAATGCCACGCTTTCTAAAATTCCCCGCCCGCTAAAAAGGCCCGTCAAACACCTGGTTGGCCTGGTGCTGGACAGGGCTTTCGAACAAGTCGCCGGCTTAGGCGCCACCCCGCTTCCGCCCCCGCTTCGCGAGCGGCTTAGGCCCCGGGCAACCGGCTAAGCTCCAGGCTGTGAATGACTAACGAACCGTACGCGCTGCTTTTTCGTTACTCAGCCACCCTTTTGCTTGTCCACCCCTCGCCCCCGCGCCCATGTCTACTGCCCTTCGTTCCTGTGCCTATTGTGGCGAGCCCCTAGTCGGCCGCGCCGACAAGATTTACTGCAACAACAGTTGCAAGAGCAAGGATTTCCGCCGCCAGCAGGCCCAGGCCGACGAGCCGGACCAGGCGCCGGCCGCGTTCCGCCCACCAACCGGGGCCGCGGCGGGCCTGCCGCCCCGCTACCCGACCGTCCCGCTGCGTTCGGGCCAGGATGAGGACGAGGACGAGCAGGAGTTGGCGGACGCCTTCGAGGACGAGGAACCGAACGAAGCGGTTGGGCGCCCGCCCGCGCCGCGCGCCGCGCCCACTTCGCCCGCGTCCCCCACGGCCAAGCAGTTGCGGCAGGCCGTGGCGCGCGGAGTAGACCAGTACGACTTGGCGCAGCTGCCGCGGCAGTACGCGGCCTGCCTCGAGCGGGTGCTGGCGGCCGAGGAGCACCTGCTCACCGGCCGGGACCTGGACCGGCTCAGCGCGCAGGTGGCGAAAACCATCGCTGCCTACCAGCGCCTGGCTCCGGGCCCGCACCGGCCGGCGTTTTTGGCGCTGCACCTGCAGGCGCTCTACCACGTGGCCGACGTCCTCGAAGAGGCGGGCGCGGAGTGGGACGAAGAACAGGAGCCGGTGGCACTAGGGCTCAAGAAGAAGTTTCGTGCCCGGCTGCGGGCTACGCTCGCCCTAATCGCCCGCCCCTGAGGCCTCGGGCACTGGGGCCGGCGCGGCGAGCCGTAGGCCTGCTCAGCCAGGGGCCCGCCGGGCTGCGCGCGGCAGGGTACGGCCCAGGGGTGCCGGCCCCGCTGCTCGGCCCTGCCCACGTTTTCCGGGCTGTCGTCGAGTAAGCGCCCCGGCTGGGTAGCCCGCACAGGTAGGCAAGGACGAGCCGAGTTGGTCGGCTCACGCTACTTGCTGGGCGCGCAGCACACGTCCAGCAAGTAGCACAGCTCGGCGGCGTACCTGACGGGCCCCGCAGCGATGCGGCTGGGCCTGGTGGTCTGGCTGGCCCGGCGTTCGCCCATCCGCCGGCGTCCCGGCTCCCTCCCTTGCGCGAAACGGTCGCGCAGCGCCTCGAAGCGCAAGGCGCGTGGGCGCTCCTCAGTAGGCCGCGCGCCCACGCCGGGAACAGGGGCTCGAAACAGCGGGCAACCCCGCGCTGGCCGCGCGCAAAAGGAAGGGTTTGGCAGGGCCTTAGCAGCGGAACGCAGGGGGTAGCGTCTCCCCGGATGCGGGGCAGTCCCCTCGGGCGAGCGAGGGAAAAATAGGCGTTCGTTTGCCTTCAAGTAAGCGTTCGGTAACCGTTCGCGACTACCTGGCGAACGGTTACCGAACGCTTACTTGAAGGCAAACGAACGCTTAACGAACGGCTGTGCTCGGGTAAACCGGTCGCGAACCGCTGCGCCCGGCACAGCCGTTGGCGCGTGCCGCCGCGTGAGCTTTCTCTTGGGCTGACCAGCCCTACCGCTTACGGCTGCGTCGTAGGGCGGAGCGCACCCGCGCGCCGGCAGCCAAGCCAGTTGGCAACGCAGGGCCAACTGGGCCGCTACCGCCTACCACGTCTCGTAAGGCAGCGGCGGCACGGTGCCCCACTAGGCCGACCTTAGGAGCGGCGTCGGGAACAGGTCCCCGAAAGAAGCTGCGCGAGTCCTGTGCGTGGGCCAGGTGCCCCCGCCCATAACCACTGCGCAGCCGAAGTCCGTAGCCTGTTTAGGCTAGCCAGACCACCTGCGCTGTGAGGTGGTCTAGCTAAATTCAACAGAACGGGAACCCAACTCCGTGTCCGTAAAGCGCGCCTTGCGGACACGGAGTTAGGTTCCCGTTCTGGGCGGCGTAGCTAAACCCGCTGCCCGCCCCACCCCAGGCGCACGCCCACACGCCCGCCGCATGCGTACAGCAGCCTTGGGTAGTCGCCTGACTGCCAGCAGCACCTAGCCCCCCTTTTCTCACTAGCAAGCCCAAACATGGAATACCGGACAATTGGCCCTAACGAACACCTTTCAGCCATCGGGCTCGGCTGCATGAGTATGAGTCATGCCTATGGCGAACCCAACGACCCCGAATCCCTTGCGACCCTGCATACGGCCTTAGATTTAGGCATTACCTTCTGGGATACGGCGGATGTGTATGGCAACGGCCAAAATGAAGAGCTCCTTTCCCAAGTATTAGCTCCTAATCGGGGGAAAGTGTTTATTGCCACCAAGTTCGGGTTTACGATGGATGCGACGGGCAAGATGACCTTTACCGGCTCGCCCGCCTATGTCAAGCGCGCCGTAGAGGCTAGCTTAAGACGGCTGCGTATTGAGACAATCGACCTGTACTATGCGCACCGCATCGATCCGAACGTGCCGGTTGAAGAGATGGTCGGCGCGATGGCCGAATTGGTCACAGAAGGCAAGGTGCGTTATCTGGGCTTATCCGAGGCCTCGGTAAGTTCGATTAGAAAGGCGCATGCGGTGCATCCCATTAGTGCCGTGCAAAGCGAGTATTCGCTGTTAACCCGAGAGGTCGAGCAAAACGTGCTGCCGGCCTGTAAGGAACTCGGGATTGCTTTTATTCCCTTCAGCCCCCTTGCCCGGGGCTTGATGACAAACACTTTAGACATTGGGCAATTAGGGGCGAATGACTTCCGGAAAAAGCTGCCCCGCTACCAGGCGCAACACCAAGAGAATAACCAGCATTTAGCGGCCGGCTTTGCTGAATTAGCCGCCCAGCTCGGGTGCAGTCCCGCCCAGCTGGCGTTGGCCTGGGTGCTGGCGCAAGGGGAGCACATTATCCCGATTCCCGGCACCAAAAAGCGAAAAAATCTGCGCGATAATGCTGGCAGTGTCGGGGTGGAGTTATCAGCCCAACACCTGCACCAAATCGAGGAACTACTGGCCAACTACCCGCATACTGGTGAGCGCTACGATGCGGCAAGTCAGCAACTGGTGGATAAGGATACTGGCGGCTTGTGAAGTGGGCTACTTCGGACAGTGACCCCGAGGCGCTAGACACGTAGCTCATTTGACAAACAAGGGACTGCGAAATGTGATGAGCTTCCGTTGTCCTCGGCCTTGCCTTAGGTGAAGTGGCTTTTTCAAGCAACAAGATGGGGAAATACTTCCCGCACTGCTCCCCAAACGCGCTTGAGCTGGGCGGCTGTGTTCGCGCTAGCTGCCCCCGCCGCCCTGGCCACTCCCGCCGCCCTTGATGTCGTCATTGCGGATGCTCTTGCGCTGGCGCGTGGCTTGCTGTTGCTGGCCAAAGCGGTAGGTGAAGCCCAGTCGAAACTGGCGCTGCTGGTTGGTAAAGCGGCTGGTCTGCGAAAAGGTGGGCGTGGCCGTCTCGTACGCAAACGTGCGCTGCGCCGTGAAGGGGTACTGGGCATTGAACGAGAGGTCGGCCCGGCCCTTGAGCAGCGTTTGGCGCAGGCCCAAGCCGTAGTAGACAAAGCCGCTGCTGCGCCCCTGCAGCGTCGGCCGGGCTAGGTTGTGAAACAGATTGCCTTGCAGCGTCAGCGTCTTGGTCGCTTTGTAGGAAGTATTGACGTTGTAGTTGCCGGCGAAACCGCTCCGCGTCACCTCCAAGGCCATGCTGCGCAGCAGCAAATACTGCACGTTACCCCCCACGCTGAGACTCCACTTTTCGGTGGGCTTGGCCGACACGTAGCCGTTGAGCTGAAAGGCCGTGTTGCTGGCCACGTTGGCACTGGTGGTCAGCACCAGGTTGGGGTCGGGTGCAATTTCGTCAGGCACGGGCAACAGGGGCTGGGTGCTGGCAAAGCTCACGCGCTCGATGGAATTGCCGGTGCGCAAGACGGAAAGCGCCACGTTGAAGGACGTCGTTTTAATGAAGTTGTTGTAGCTCAGTTCCACCGAGTGCGTCAACTCGGGGTCCAAGTTGGGGTTACCGTAGGAGTAGCTGATGGGATTGCTGCGGTTGACGTAGGGGTTCAGGAAGTAGATGTAGGGCCGGCTGATGCGGCGGCTGTAGGCCAGGCGCAGACTGCTGGTTTTGCTGAGTTCGTAGCTCACGTTGGCGTTGGGCAGCGGCGTGACGTAGCTGCGATAGGGAATACCGGTGTTCGTATTGGCAAACTCGGCCCAGAGCCCGGTGCGCTCCACGCGCCCCCCTAGGCCGAGGTGCAGCTTCGGCGAGGCGTTAAAGTTGTACGTGGCATACGCCGCTTCCACATCCTGGCGGTAGTCGAAGGCGGTGCCCCGGTAGCGGGACGTAGCAAACTCGGGGGACAGGGCCGGAAACAGGGTGTCGACCTGCGCCTGCGAGCCCGTCAGGCGAACAATACCCTTGAGGCCAAACTCTAGCGTCTTCTTCTCCCCCAGGGGCAAGGTGTAGTCACTTTGCAGCGTGTACTCGTGGCCCGGCAGGCGGGTGGTGCTGCGCTCGCGGTAGCTGGCTAGGCTCACGTCAAGCGCCTGGTCGCTGTTATTGAACTGGTTAAATTCGTAGCCGTTGCGGTTGCCATTGTAGGCATATTGCACCAGGGTGCTCCACTCGCGCCGCTCCTGCTTGTAGGTGCGGGTATAGGTGCCGGTCACCTCGGCGTTGCCGCCGTTGTAGGTCGAGCGCGTGTCGCGCAGAAACAGGGCCCCGAAGCCGGGCAGCGGCGTAGAGTAACGGTTCAGGTTGCCCGACTGGTTAGCGCCGCCGTAGCTGAAAAAGGAGCCGTTGAGCGAGAAGCTGTGGTGCTCGGCGGGGTCATAGTCGAGGCCGAGCGAGCCCGAGCCGTAGTAGCCCGTGTTGCTGCCCGTGCCGTCCTGGCGCAGCGTGTCAGTGCGGGTAGGGCGGTAGGTTATCTGCTCGCTGCTCGACGCGCTGTGACTGTTATAGTTCAGCCCCCCGTTGAGCGAGGAGGTGAAGTTGAACTTGCCCTGGCGGAAGTTGAGCGAGCCGTTGCCGTTGCTGCCGCGGTTGCCAGCGTTGGCCCCCACCGTGCCGTTGAGGCCCTGCTTAGCCCCTTTTTTAAGCACGATGTTGATGATGCCGGCCGTGCCCTCCCCGTCGTACTTGGCGGGCGGGGTGGTAATCACCTCCACCGATTTAATCTGGTCGGCCGGGATACTTTTGAGGGCTTCCTTCAGGTTGGCGGCCAGCGTGGGCGAGGGCTTGTTGTTAATCAGGACCTTGAAGTTGCTGTTACCGCGCATCGTGACGTTGTCGTCGCCGTCAATAGCGAGCAGGGGGGCCTTGCGCAGCACGTCCTGGGCCGTGCCGCCGGCGTTGGTCACGTCCTGGTCGGCGTTGTAGACGAGGCGGTCCGGCCGGACTTCCATGAGCGGCTTTTGGCCGACCACCACCGCTTCGCCTAGTTTTTGCGCCGTAGTGGGTAGCCGAATGGGGCCTAGTGCCAGCCGGCCGTCGGTCACGGTCACGGCCTGCGTACGCACGCCATAGCCCACGAAGCTGATGCGTAAGCGGTAAGCACCGGCCTTGAGCTTGGTTAATTCAAAATGCCCCTGCTCGTCCGCTGATTGCCCCGCCACGGCTTTTTCGGAAGGGGCCGGTGGCAGGAGCACGACCGTGGCAAAGGGCACCGGCTTTTGCGTAAGCGAATCGAGTACGGTGCCCGTCAGCGAGCCACTGCCTGTGCTAGACGATTGGGCGGCCGCTGGCGGGCCAAGTACTGAGCAGAATACTAGTAACAGTAGCCGGCAAGCCAGCGGGACCACGTGCTTCATGAAACGGCAGGTAAAATAAGGACAAGAAGCCCTTCTTAACCAATTGGCTACCACTCGCTACATAGCGCCAAAGGTCGCCATCGATGCGAACCTAACTAAATTACCAGTTGAATATTGTGGCAGTTAAAAATGCATTTTTAGTACCCAAGAAGCTGGCAGCTTGAAGTTGGCGTTCTGCACCCAGCGCGTTGCCAGAAAAGAGCGGTTGTTTGCCAAACAGTTTGCTAAGATTTGGCCAAGCACCAAGCAGGTAGCGTTAGCCTAGATGCCTTCTGAAAGGTGCAGTGGCTGTTGCAGAAGTAGGCGCTTGGCCCGCGGTACCTTGGGAGCATGCAGGGCCACAAACACTTCGTCGACAAAGTCGTGCTGCGCTTCCAGTTATCGGAGCGCGTACCGAAACAGAATCTCTACCGCCGCCTCGCCGAGCTACTCGACTGGGACTTTCTCTATGCCGGGGTTCTCGTTACAACGGGGCGAGAAATTACGGTAAGCCCCAAAGCGTTGTCTATCAATGCACTTTGACAGCATCTCACTGAACGTACGTTTGAACGAGTTGTTGAAAAAGTCGTCAAGCAGGTAGTTAATTGGCTCCTAAATCGCTTCTTTTTGCCATCTCACGAATCAACGATTCCTTTTAGCCTCAATGATTGACTTCTTGAGGTGGCCGTGGTTGCTTAGCGTAGGATTATGTCTACCTACTAAAAGAACCCCTACGTGGGCGGCGCGTCATCCACAAGCTGAACTCAGGTAGCCCCTACTTGGTCAACAAACGCCCCGGCCTCGTTCGCCGCCTCGGCGGCGAACGAGGCCGCCTGAGCCCGTACTCAAAGCCCTCGGCTTGGCCTGAGCCGCTGGCCCGTCGGTTAGCTCTCTCCCGCCGCCCGTAGGGGCCCACGAGTGCAGGAAAGCCGTCAACGACTCCTCATGCACAAAAGGGCGCGAAAAGACGGGTTTCGTACACGCCCAAATCGGCGCTCGGTTCCCCGGGAAAGCACCAAATCAGGGGCACCGGCCGGCCTGACCGAAGCGGTCACTTTTCCGAGGGGTGTCCGGGTAGCTCGATTATGTTAAGGGATAAAAGGTATATGAACGGGGAGCTTTTGATCCCTTTCATCTTTCTTAAAATCATATTTTATCCCTTGTGAGCAGAAGATTGCCAGTATTGCTTAATCAATTCGTGGTATCGTTCAGCGAAATCGTCCTGGTCGGGAACCATGAATTCTTCCGCCACAGGTATAACCAAGGGGTAGAGCGGCTCAAAATAATGGGTGGGCATCGGTGGCCTATAGAATGGCCGTAAGGGACTTAAATCCATCACGGCGACCATTGCCCAGTACCGAACAGTTGCTTCTGCGTCCTGCAAGAGCTGCGCTAACAAGCTTACCACTGGGCCAATATGAGTGTGGACGTGCTTATTTCTTGCTAGCGCAAAAACATACGCCACTCGCTGCGGCACACTTGGCGCGTGTTGAATCGCGTCGAGTAGCGCCGACACAGATGCTGGCCCAACCACATTCAAAGCCCAGATAGCCCGGTCCGTAACGGGGGATTTTGACCCACCATTTTAGCGAGCAAGAGGGGAAATAGCCGCGTGGCATCGGCTGGCAGGAGGGCTCCAAACTGCTTAATCAAGGCATCCAAGCACCAAAAGGTCACCTGCTCATCCTGCGTGCTCGTGAGCGTAGCCACCACCACTTGGTAAGCAGCTGGCTCGCCGGCCGCCGCCGCTAATTGGCTAAATGCTTGCGCTCGTTCCTCCCCATTGGCATGCGCAATTAGGTGGAGCAGTTGGGGAGTAATCATAAGTCGGAGAGGTGCCAAGTAGGACCACTGACGAACTTACGCTAGTTCTTACTCTCCCAAGAGTTCAATGCCAGCTAGAAACCTAGTAGCTGGCATATGAATGAGGTGGTCGGGTAAATCTGGACAGAATAGGGTCTTAACTTTCGCACGTCATGAAAGACAGTCCCCCACCTGCCAAACGCCGCCGCTATGATGCCGCCTTCCGGGCCGAGGCCCTGCGCCTGGCCGCTGAAAGCCGCTCGACGCAGGCCGCAGCGCGCGCGCTCAATATCGACCCCAAACGCATTTATAAGTGGCAAAAAGAGGCACTTACCCCGGTGGCGGCGGCGCGTGGGGCAGAGTTGGACCCAGCCACCGCGGCGGAGTTGCGCCAACTGCGGGCCGCCAATCGACGGCAAGCCCAGGAGTTGGAAATTTTAAAAAAAGCCATCATCATCTTCTCGCAGACACCGGACCAATGAGCCGTTACCGCTTTATCGAGGCGCAGCGGGGCGACTACCCCGTGCGGCTGCTCTGCCAATTGGTACAGGTGCCTACCAGCGGCTATTATGCTTGGCAACAGCTTCAGCAGCAGGTAGTAGCTAAGCCAGAACCGGCTTGGGAGACGGCGTTAGTCAAGGTGTTTGGGGTGCATAAACGCTGTTATGGGACGCGTCGGCTGCGCGTCGAACTGCGCCGTAAGGGCTATCGCGTGGGGCGCCAGCGCCTGCGCACCGCGATGCGCCGCCGGGGCCTATACGCGCTGCAACCCAAGGCCTTCACCCCGCGCACGACAGACTCCACCCATGGGCTGCGTTGCGCCCCCAATCGGCTGCTCAACCACCCCAAGCCTACCCAAGCTAATCGAGTATGGGTCAGTGACATCACGTATCTACCGCTGGCCAACGGCGACTGGGCTTATCTATGCGCCTTTCAGGATATGGCTAGCAAGCAGGTAGTAGGCTGGCACGTGATGGCCACCATGCCCGAAGAACTGATTACCACCGCCTTACAGCGTGCTTTTTGGGCCCAGCCGCCCACACCAGGCCTGCTCGTGCACTCCGACCGGGGCGGGCAGTACTGTGGCAACGCCTACCGCAAACTACTCCACGACCACCAGGCCCTGCGCTCGCAGAGCCGCCGGGGCGACTGCTACGATAATGCGCAAGCAGAGAGTCTCTGGTCGCGCCTCAAAACCGAAGTACTCGAAGTCCGCGAACGGCCCATTTTTGCCGACTTGGCTGATGCCCGAGCCAGCGTCGCCGACTATTTTGATTATTATAATCACGAGCGCTTGCACTCCAGCATTGACTACCAGACGCCCTATCATACTCATCAACAGCTCCTTCAACTTAGTGCCCTAAACTGTCCAGCGTAACTGGACCACCTCAGAAGCACTGAACGCTATAGATGAGCTTGTCACATTTTTTAAACGAACGTGGCTGTTGCAGAACTCCACGCTATTTGGCGCCCACTTTCGAGCGCGCCCTGAAAGCGATAGCCAGTCAACAAGCGGCGGCTAAACAAAGCCTGCATGAGCCCGTGTTGCGCTGGTCGCAGGGCTAGTGCTAGGCTCAGCATCCGAGTTGATTGCTGCTTCAGCAGCTTCTTGAGGTTGTAGGCGATAGCCGTGATTAGCATCGTTTTATGCGCCGCTGCTCGCCCCTTGGTGTTGACCCGACGCAGGCCATAATGCTGCAGTAGACTACCAAAGACGGGTTCGACGGTGCGTTGCCGGACTCGGCGCATGTGCTGGCCTTGGCGCGTGCGCTGCCGCTGCCACGCCCGGCGATACGCCGCGTCAAAGGCGGAGCGAACCACCTGTTTAAACTGGCTATGCGGCACACAGCTCGCTTTGAGCGGGCACTGTTGACAATCCTTATAAGCCGCGCGATACTGCTTGACCCACGTCTCGTTCTCAGTCGTGCGAAAGGAGCGAAACGGCAAGAGCTTATTGGCTCGGCAGCGGTAGGCATCGGCCGCCGGCTCGTAGATAAACCCCTCGACCGTGGGCTTGTAGGGACCAAACACGGGAATCCAAGGGGTGATGCCTTGCTGCTCTAGAAAGGCATAATTGAAGCCGTTGGAATAACCCGTGTCGGCGACGAAATCGCGGAGCGTTAACTCCTGGGCCCTGAGCCGGGCTTGTAGCCGCGGCACCAGGGCCGGTAAGTGCAGGCAATCGCGACTGTCAGCCAAATCAGCCTGGATGTGGCTAATGACGCCCGTGGCCGTATCCACGGCCAGGCTACAGAGGTAATTCAGGGCCCGCGCTTTGCCGGGTTTAACCGAGATGCGGGCTTCGGGGTCGGTGGGACTGTAGTGCGTCTTGTTGCTGAGTAACTGCGCCTTGGCATGGTGGGCGCCCAGTCCCCCAGGCGCGGCTTGACGTTTGGCTTGACGCGCCGCGACACGCCGCAACTGCAACGCCGTCTTGGCGGAGGGTAACTCAGTGGGGAACGCCGTTTCCTGGGTCACGTGCAGGGGGGCGACGGGCGCTTTTTCGCGTAAGCTATCGAGTGAGGCATTGGCTTTGACGGGCGCGGAATCCACCGTTTGCGTATCGCCCGCGACGAGCCCAGCGGCCACGCACTGGCCGAAAACCTGGTCAAACAGGTGCTCGAAGACGGTGACTGGATACAGCTGGCGGGTCCGACTAATAGTCGAGTGCCAGGGCAAGTCCTCGTCCACCTCGTAGCCCAGAAAATAGAGGATGTCGAGCCGCAGACTGCAGTGCTCGACCAGGCGGCGGTCACTGGCAATGTTTTCCAACCGGCCCACGAGCACCAGCTTAAAGAACACCACGGGGTCGAGCGAGGGCTGGCCGGTGTGGCTATAGAGGGCCCGGGTCTGCTGGTAGAGAAAGTCCCAGTTGAGCAGCTCGGCTAGTCGGCGGTAGAGATTCTGTTTCGGCACGCGCTCCGACAAGCGGAAGCGTAGCACGACTTTATCGACGAACTGCTTGTGGCCCTGCATACCCCTAAGATACCGCTGGCCAAGCAGCTACTTCTGCAACAGCCACGAACGACTCTAAAACGTCTTAGCCTGCTCTGGGCAGTTGTGGAAGGAGCGTTTATAAGAAGTGACAAACTAGGTGTCTTTAGGCACCGGCCACACGGCTTAGGGATGCGGCTGGCATTATCACTTGACCACCTCCAGCCAGCCTTTATAGGTGGTGTCGGCTTGACGAAGCAAGTAGTAGTAGAGGCCAGCCGGTGCAGTGGTTCCCCAATCATGTTGGTAGGCAGTGGTCTCGAATACTTGACGCCCCCAGCGGTCGTATAGAACCAATTCCCAGGCACCAGGTGCTAAGCCTTGCACCACAAAGACATCATTCGCGTGGTCCCCGTTGGGGGTTATGATATTGGGGATAAGTAAGCAACTTCGGTAGCTAATGCGGCGGCTGGCTGAGCGGGTTTCACAGGGGGTACTGACTTGTAGGGTATACAGGCCAGGCTGCGTTACGCGTAGCGAGGCGCCAGTAGACCCATCGGACCACCGGTAGGTAGCAACAGGCGTGGTGAGGGAGGGCGCGCGCAGTTGCAGCGCTTGGTAGTCGCAAACCGTGGTATCGGCTCCGAGAGAGAAAGCCGGCAGGGGCACTGCTTGTTTCACGCGCAATTGCCCCGTACTGGTGCAAAAAGGCGGGAGGGTAGACCGGGCGGTGACGGTATACATACCAGGCTGCGTAACCGCGATGGTGGGCGTAGTGGCACCCGTGCTCCACAGGTAGGTAGCCGGCGTAGTAAGCATGGCGGTGAGGGTGGCGCTATTACCAGCACACAGCACCGTATCTCCGCGGAGCGTGAGCGCGGACCGGCTAATGACTTGCGAGGTGGTCAGGGAGCACCCACTCGCAAACGTGGCGACGACACTATAGGTGCCTGCTTGGGTAACGGGTAGGCTTGCCGTAGTGGCACCCGTGTTCCAGCGCAGCCCAGTGGCACCCGGCGCCAGGGCGGTAAGGACTACACTGCTGCCCAGGCCGCAGAGCTGCGTATCTCCCAGCAAGCGTAACGTGGGAACACGCACGGCATACTGGGCGGTAGCCGTACAGGTAGTCCCGTAACGCACGGTGACCGAGTAAGTGCCCGGCTGGGTGACAGAAATAGTAGGGGTAGTGGCGCCCGTGCTCCATTGATAAATAGCGCCAGGCTTCGGCACGACGGCGGTGAGCACAGTAGAGGCACCGGGGCAGAGCAAAGAATCGCCGCTGATTTGTGCGGTAGGTACGAAGCTGGAGACTCGAAACTGGGCTGTACTGGTAAGCCCGCTCGCGAAGGTGATGGTGACGGTATACGTACCCGGCTGTGTAACCGTGATAGCAGGCGTGGTGGCGCCGGTACTCCAGCGGTAGGCGGTGACCGGGGCGGGTGCAGTAGCGACTAGCTGCGTACTCGCCCCGCAGAGGAGTGAATCACCCGTAATCTGAACGCGTGGCTCAGGGGCTAGTTTAGTCAGGAAGCCTAAGCCACTGGCCAAACGTGAGCCTGGCAACGAGAAGGGGGGAAGCGCTAAGGTAGCACTTTGATAGTAGCCCGCTACGTGTACCTGCTGCTGGGCATCAAGCACTACGCACTGCCCCACGTCGTTGAGCTCGCCCCCGGCGCGCACCGCCCAGTGCCATTGACCGGCAGCGGTTTCCAACTTCGCTACGAAGCAGTCATCGTACAGGCCTTGGTAGGGCAGCATCGTGGAGCCAAATTGAACAGCGGCTTGGTCATAATAACCCGTCAGGTAGACGCCACCTTGCTTATCCGCAACTATGCTACTCCCGCCTTCCCGGCCTACCCCGCCCGCCGACACGGCCCAACGCCACTTGCCCGCCTCATCGAGGCGGGCCACAAAAACGTCGGAGGTGCCCGTGTTCGTCAAGGGGGTATTCCCTCGATTAGTCAACGACGTTGGGCCAAAAAAAGCCTGATAATTTTGAAAAGTGCCGGTGACGAACACGCCCCCATTCCCGTCGAGCGCAATGTCGGCACCGCTATCTTCGTAAATACCCGTACCGCCAGCCGATACGGCCCACAAGTAGACGCCAGTCGGGGAGATTTTGGTCACATAGGCGGCTACCCCATCGGGGTGCGTGAGGGTGATACTGCCAAAGTCTGCGCTCCGACTGCGGATAAAGCCTGTGCTATAGGCATTGCCGCTGGCATCCACCGCGATGCTGGCGGCCCCATCCGTATTATCCCCGCCGCTGCGGACGGCCCACAACCACTTGCCTGCCGCATCAAGCTTGGCGATGAAAGCATCGCCCCTATTGACTACAGTAGTGGCAGTAGCATTTTGCAATGTAAAAGAACCAAGAAGCAACTGGGGACTCTCGAAAGAGCCTGCCACGAATACATTACCCTGACTATCAAGCGCAATTCCACCGCTCCTCTCTTCGCTTTCACCCTTAGCCCCAACAGCCCAGAGGTACTGCCCGCTTGAGGTGAGTTTCACAACAAAGACGTCTCCTGCGTTGCTATACAAACTGGTATTCGGCAGCGTGGTCGTCCCAAAGGTGATGGATGACCCTCGGAAAATACCCGTGACGTACACGTTGCCACTCGCATCGAGCGCAATGGCTGTACCAATTTCATTACTGGAGGGGTCGCCCGCGCGTAAGGCCCAGAGATAATTGCCTGCCGGGTCAATCTTGGCCACGAAGACATCAGAATACAAGCTATTGGTGCTGAGGGTGGTTGCCCCAAACTGGATGTTACCTTGGAAGATGCCAGTCACGTACCGATTGCCAGCGGCATCCATTGCCATTTTAGTGACTCGGCAATCACCCGTGCCGATTACGGCAGGAAGTGGTTCGCCTACCCGCATGGGCTGCTCGAAAGCGGGGGCTTGAGCCGAAGCAGCTACAGGTAGCAGCCAACAACATAATCCAATAAAAAACGCACGAAGTACTACTGCAGGCACGCCAATAATTATAAGGAGGATGAATGAACAAGCAAAAATAAGCGGCCCTGTGCTATTGCCTCATCCTCAAACTTCTCCCTAAAGAAAGGGACCTGAACGGAGTTAAAGCTGCTATTGTATTTCGGCCGGATTTTCCGAGCAGATTCCCATTCGGAGAGGTGTATACCTTTCCTCCGATGCGCCAATTATTGCTGTAGGCGGGTATTAGCAAGGGGCACCTTATGGGCTCACCCCGCTCCTACCCCACTTAAAAGCAAAAAACTGTTTTTTAGCAGGTCAAGAAGTGGGTTCAGCGGGCACAAAAACGGAGCCTTACTTTCGGAACCCCCTTGCCCCACTTAGGAGGAGTAGATGCTTATGCTAACTAAGTGGGGCCAGTGCAGCGCTCGATACAGCCCATGCTGCGCTAAGCAGGACCTACAATCGGCTCAGAGGGAGCTGCAGACGCTTTTCGGGCCCAGGGCTTGCGGAACTGATGCGTAACGCCTGCTAATGCTGCAACCACTCCCCTACTTTTCGGCTCGTCGCTGGGCAGGCTGCCGCGCATACGTCGGGCTTGTCTTTTCATGCCAGGTACCGTTTGGGCGGCAATCGTTTTTTGGGGCTTGTTCTGGGCGGGCTTAAGCGTCGGCTTGTGCCTAGGCCCGTGGCGGGCAGCGCCTCGGCTCTTAGGCTGGGTTGCGCTGGCCTGCGTGGTGCATGTCTACACCTTATTGTTAGTGCCCCCGTGGACGGTGTGGGCCTATTGGCTGGGCTTGCGGCCCGTTGGCTGGCTGCGGGAGGTAGTCTGGCAAACGCCCGTCAACTGGGTCGGTAAGGGCCTGGGGGTGCTCTGCTCCCTGGCTTGGGTGTACATACTGCGGCGCACCACGCCCCGCCCCGCTGGCTTCGTGCGACCCACGGCCGGAAGCCTGCGCGCCGTGGTGCCCGTGGTGCTCGTCGTAGCGGCCGCGCTGCTGGCGGACGCCTATTGGACGCGCTACGAGTTCTTGCCTCTGACGGCGGGACAACAGCTGTTCTACCTGACCCTACCCGGGCTCGATGAGGAGCTCTTTTACCGCGGGGCCCTGTTGGGACTGTTGGCCCCGGGGCTGCCGCGTTCATTGCCCCTGCCAGGCACCCGCACGAGTTGGGGTGGGGTGGTAGGCGTGCTGCTCTTCACGCTCGGCCACGGGCTGGGCTTTCCTGCGCGCCTCTTCGAGCTGGGCGTGGGAACCGACTTCTGGTTTTATGTGCGCGAATGGTGGTCACCGGCGCACTTCCCGTTACGCGTTGTGCTGTTTCAGCTCGCCATGGGCACCTTCTTTCTGTGGGTGCGCGAACGGACCGGCTCGGCCTGGGCGGCGGCCGGGGTGCATTGTTTCATGAATGGCTGTCTAGCTCTAGGCCACGCGGCGGGGTAGCGGCAACCGACGGCCTACGTTCCCGCCAAAGCTCACGCAGCGAAAATGCTAGATTTCTTGTCTAGCTCGTGGGGACACAGTTAGATCGAAAACTACCCCCTACACCTGGTGGCAAAACGGTAGCAGAAGGCTCAAAGACAGGCCGAAATGTTTGAGGCGTAAGCCTTGACTAGCAGCCCAAAAGGGGTACCATTCAAGCCGAAGCTATCCTCCCCCGCTGTTCGTCTTGCCTAGCCTAGCTCAGGCAAAGCGTCCGCACGAGCAGCTGAACGCTACTGCTGGGCTCCGTCTACGTGGGGCACCCTACCTGTTAAGACTACCCAGGCCACCAGCCCGCCGAGCAGCGTCGCGACGATATCCTGTACGTCGAAGACCCGGTTCGCCATCCAGCGTTGCGCGAACTCGTAGAGCACCAGGCCGGCCACGGCACTCCCACACGCCCGGGTTATTTCCGGCCGCGTCTGCTTCTGAAACAGGGTTATGTAGAGGGCAACCAAGAGCAGGGGTGCGATAAAGTTAGGCAGCGAGTCGGCCAAAACCTGGCCAAAGCGGGTGAGGTGGTGGCGGCGCAACTGGGGCCGCAGGTGGAGTTCCTCGAAGGCAGTAAAGGCGACCAGTACGCCGACCAGCCCCCAGCGAAAGAGGCGTTGGCTAGCCCGCGAGTGGGCAGTAGCAGGGCGCGGCTTCATATGTCAGCTCCAAGTGGTGAGAACACGTTTACCCAACCAAAGACGAGTTGACCCTGACCGAGTTTGCGCCAGTAGCTAAGCAGGGCTAAAGCTACGCGTTGCGCGTTAACGAGGGGGCGTTGCGGGGAAGATGAGCGCGCAGTTTTCCTCGGAAGGGTAGAAAGGGTAAGCGCTTAGGGATGACGAGGCCTCCTGCGTTCCCATTCCTCGCTACTCCCCATGACTTGCGCCCAGCAAACCAGGCCAGCTGCCTACTAGACTAGGTCGATCTGAAAGGTGCACCTTGCTGACTGGAGCTTCTTATTGGCTTCTTGAACCCCCACCACGCGCTGGAATCGTACTTGGTGCCGACTTTCTGAGCCACTTGCCTCGCGCGGTACTTTCTGAGCTCCACTACGTGCACCTGTTTGCTCTGCGCTCCGCGGTACCAGGGCCAGGCACCTGGGACGCGCAGCGGGGAAGAAACGCGCTCTTGCTACTGCGTGGGCCGTGGGCAGCACCTGCTGCCGCGGCGTTGTTACTGTTTCGGTACGCCCCCAGTTAGCGGGTGAAGTGATAGGAATTGCGCTGCAGCCAGGCCGTGTCGGCTGCGAGCTGCACCTGCTTGCGGATGCTCAGCGCCTGCGCGTTCACGACCAGCGTTTTGCGGACGATGACGGGGCGGTTGTCGTCGCGGCCGGGGCCTTCCAGCACCAGGCGCAGGGTGTGGTTCGGCAGCCTCTGCTTGGCGCGCACAGCAAACGTTGTTCCGTCCCAGCGCACGTGCGTCCCGTCGGGCAGCACGGCCAGCGTGTCGCTGCCAAAGACGTGCGTGTGGTTGGGCTCCTCGTAGTCAAAGCAAAGCACCAACTGGTTGGCCCTGCGCTGCTCCCCCGCAGGCTGGTGCGCAGCACGACCGGTTGGTGCGTGCCGTAATCGAGGTAGGTCAAGGTGCCCCGCCAGTCGGGGGCTTGGAGCGGGGAAAGGTCCGCTCCCGAAACGTGCGGCCCGCCAGGCCCCGCCAGGCGGAAGCCAAGCAGCAGGGGCGCGAACAGCACCAACACAAGCCCTAGGGGAATCAGAGACCCAGGAAGGGGACCGCGCCCAGCAGGCGACGAAACGGGGAGAGGGGACATAAGCGGAAGCGCACAGGCGTTAGGGAAGAGATGCCGCAAAAGTCCGGCGCCCCCACCCCGCCCGCGCCCCAACGTACCCTCTGGGCCGCCCCAACATATGATTTGGGCCGTCTGCCCCCACCCCATACCCAGCCAATAAGTGCTTAACTTCTTGATTCACTGCCGTAACTCGAGAACCCGTAGGTTTCGGAGCACGGCGCTAGCAGCTCACTTAAACGGCCGTTTTTTATGAACAGTGCTGAAATGTATTACACTCCACTAATACCGACGCGCACTTTAGCCCTCAACCGGTGCCAGAAAGGCCGTGAACTGGCCGTTCGGAGAAAGGCGGCCTCTAACCCGAGCCCTTCGCCAGTCCACCCCCGGGCCCGCCGGGCGGAGGCCTTAGCGGGCCGTTACCACTTGGTTGTTTCGCGCCTGGGCCGACCGTTTGGGGACGTAGCTGGGGACCGCCGATTGGGCCAGCACTTGCTTGATGGCGGCCGTGACGATGTCGGGCTGCTCCAATTGCACGTAGTGCCCGCTTTGGGGCGCGAGCAGCTGCGCGCTGCGGGTGGATAGGCGCAACTGGTCTTGCTGCATCGCGCCCCACGCCCGGTTTATTTGCCGACGCCGCGCGGCGTCGGGCTCGTCTTCTTGGTCCCGGGTGGGGCTGGTGCCGGTTACCACGCGCAGGGGGATGTCGCCAAACGACATTACCGGCCGCGCCTCGTCTAGCAAGGCCGGAATCTGTGCCTGTTCCTCCAGCACCGCATCGACCGACTCGGGCAGGAAGGCCCGGTTGACCAAGTTGATACGGTCGTTGGGACGCGTGCCCGCGTACTGGGACGTATTGAGGAAGCGGACCACGCCCGCCGCCGCCGCCAGGCGCACGACCCACCGGGGCGGGGCGTCATCCGCCGGTAGCGCGGCAGGCAAGCGCCGGAGCTGGTCGGGGTGCGAGGCCTCGACCAACACTACGCCGCACACCTCCGCCGGGTACTGTGCCACGAAGGAACGGAGCAGGATGCCGCCCAACGAATGCCCCACGAGCAGGTACGGGGGCGGGTACCCGGCCCGGTGCAGCAGCTCGTGCAGGTCTCGGGCCATGGCGGCGCCGGTTGTGGGCCGCGTGCCGCGTTCGCTGCGCTGGATGCCGGCGCGGTCGTAGGCAAACGCGGTGACAAAAGGCGCCACTTGGGCCACCACCCGCTCCCAGGGCAGCAAGCCTCCCAGGTCCAGTCCCGATTCGAAGACCACGACGGGCCCACGTGGGGCCGTGGCCAGGTAATGCAGCCGGTGGTCGCCGACAGGTAGCAGGCGGCCCGTTAGCGGATAGGTGCGCCGGGCCCGCAAGCGCTCGACTTGCTCGTACAACACGCCAATACCCACGGCCAAGAGGACCAGCAGCAACACAATGCGCCCGGCTTTCTTCAGTATTCTCATCCCGCAAGATAGAAGCCCGCAACACGCACCGTGGCCCCGAGAGAACACGTTGAGCCACTACTTCATTTTTAGCTCCCCTACCCATTGCTAAAGCACGCGCCCTGGTCAGTTCACAAACCCTCGTTTTTTTGAGCGACCACCTGCCACAAAAATTTAATACTCCTTCCAAAAAAGGCTCAAATCTTGGATGGTAACGCCACCCTCACAACCGGGGTAGAAATGTCAGTTTTTAGGCAATTCGCTTAACCTCCTTTTTTGGATGGATTACTGCTCTAGGAGAGAATGGGGACGGCTAATGGAGGGATCAGTAATTTGCTATACACTCGAGCAGATTCTTTACTGATACTTTCGGTTTCAACTCTTTTGCTACCCTCAGCACCACTTATCCATCATGTTATTGCAGGAAAATGCTCACAATTGTTAAAATTTTTACTACGGTAACTATGGCTTAAACTTCAAAAATTCAACTGAACAAGATTTTGAGTCGTTTACTACGCTTGCAACCTATTTAAGTGTAAAGTTCTAATAGTAAGTATTTTAAATAAAAAAGAAACAGACACCATGGTAACAATTTTTACCATGGTGTCTGTGGTAACAAAGGTAAATATTGTGCACATTGGAACTATTGCCTTTATTTGTGCCATGCGAACTATTGTAATGGCTAATCATAAGGGAGGCACTGGCAAGACAACAAGTTGCCTAAACATTGCTCAAACCTTGCGAGAACAAGGGCACAGCGTACTGCTAATTGACTGTGATAGTCAATGCAACCTAACCCAAAGCTTTACACTACCTACACCTTTAGGTAAACGCCTTGATGCGGTATTGCTTGGTCAGGCAAGCCTGTCTGATACGGTGCAGGAAGTAGGGGAGGGTCTCTACCTAGTACCTAGTTCGCCCGATTTAGCAGAGGCTGAGGAGCGCATCGGCAAAAAGCCAGGTGCCGAATTTGCATTGAAGGAGCTACTCGATGAAGTAGAGGCTATTGATTTCTGCTTGATTGATACACCAGGAGGTCTGGGTAAGCTGACCTATGCTGCTTTAACAGCGGCCACCGCTGTCTTCATTCCTGCACAGCCAGAGTACTACGGTATTGAAGGCCTAGTAGGCCTACTTGATGTGTGTCAGCAGGTGCAGAAGCGACTTAACAAAGACCTGAAGATTGGAGGCCTGTTTTTCACACAGTACAACCGCAACGACCGACGCCGAGCACAGAAGGATATGGTTGCGTTGCTAGAAGCCCATCCCGTATTTGGACCTCTAGTTATGAACACTACTATCCGCCCCAATGTAGCGCTAGTAGAAGCCCAGATTGAGAAGGAAAGCATCTTCACTTGGGCCAATCAATCCGCTGGCGCCCAAGATTATACTGCCCTTACGGCCGAAATCCTTACCCGTCTATGAGCACTAAACCTACTTTCGGTAAAAAAGTCCTTTCTTCTATCAACGAGCGAATCGAGCCAGTGCAGGCTGAAAGCCCGGAGTCATTACCTAGTGATAGGGAAGAGCAAACAGTTTGGGTATCATTCACTACTGCTGTGACCCGCGAAACGTACCTCAAGCTGAAGCAAGCCGAGTACTGGGTACCTGGCTTTCTAATGAAGGAGCTAACTGAAGCGGCCTTGGTAAAGGAATTGGCTGCCTATCCTGAAGCCGATAAGCCATTGCCTGATGCATTATTGCAAAAACTACTCCGCACCAGTAAGAAGTTGCGGTAGTAGACCTTTAAATCTCCTATCGCGATAGGGGCTTTTTTCAATAGCAGTCAAACAGTTAAGTAGGGTAGGGGCTAGGCTTCTAGCTGTCGCAGCTGCTGCTCTAATTCGGCAATTTTGCTTTTGACCTGCGCTACAAATGACGGACGAGTATCATCGGTATACAGTAGCGATGTTTGAAAAAATGACAGGCTGTTGCGGGCATCTTCCAACTCACTCTGCAATTTTTTGCGCTGGCTACTTAGCGCTTGGTTTGTCCTAGTTTTGGGTTTGGCAGATGTTAATTGGGTTTTTTGATACGCTGGCAAGAGGTAGCCGTCCATCAATGCCTTAAATATGGCACCAGCTGGCTTTTTTACTTTGCCTGCATCTGCCTGTGTCCGTACTGCCTGGAGTACGAAGTGTATATAACCTTCGTCGTAGGTCCCAGCTTCTAGCTTCTCACGTACGGCCTCCAAGCTCTTATCAGCCACGCCAGCAGCTAGCAGCGCAGTAGCCCAGGCCTCGCTCGGAGGTAGTAGTTCGGGAAGTGCAGCGCTCGTAGGGGCAAAAAGAAATCGAATTTCTGTGATGACGCGCCCCTGTTTGATTAGCTCATATGTGAAGGGCAAATCTGTTTGTGCTAGTTCCTCCTGAGCTGGGTCAAGCACTCGAGCGCGAAAGTGGTCGAAGCGGTCAACATATTCATCTTTCAACCCAAGTACGTGTCGCAACTCGCTGACACTAATCGTGCGCTTACCAAAAGCTGCATACTCGCGCAGTAGCCAATAAATGCGGTGCGAAGCAGGTCGCTTGATTTTAAGCACTTGGCTCAACTGAGCCTTAGTGAAGTTATTCTTCAGCTCTAGCAAATAGGGCTTTAGGTGTTCATTGAATACCGCTTCCACCACGCCCTCGCGCTTCAGGTAATCAATAGCCCCCATTAGCGGACGGTTCTTAATATCAGGCTCCTTCATTCGCTCGCCGTTGGGCCCTAATACTTCCAGAAGCAGGAAACGGCTAGCCATCTTTTCTGTCATCGCCCGAACCTCGGTGTAGACATTTTTACTATTACTATCTGCACACAACTCTCGCACGGGAATTCGGCATACTGGTAGAGCCGTATCATCGCGCCCAATGCGACTAATCATGGCTAGAAAACAACGCATCTCTAACGCTGACATAGTGAAACCAGCGTTTACCATTGCGTTATGTTGCACTACCAATGGGTTTGTAGTGGTTATAAGGTCTTTGGTCATGAGAGCGTTAGGATATGCCTAGCAAATGTAAAGGCATTTCAACCCATTCCCCCACAACTAATTTTAATCTGTGGGGGAGTGACCCCATTTCTGTGGGGGAGTCAGGCTCCTAAGACCCCATTTCTGTGGGGAGTAACCCCATTTCTGTGGGGGAGTAACCCCATTTCTGTGGGGGAGTAACCCCATTTCTGTGGGGATAATACCTTGCAAGGATTTGATAAACAAAAACTTATGGCGCCTGTAAACTTAATAAACTATTTAAAATAAGTAACTACTGTTTCTTGAGCAGTTTTTTAATTTAAAGGTTAGTCTTTCAGGACGACACCCGTTCCGATTAAGCAGCATAGAAAGACGCGAGTGACCCCATTTTTGTGGGGGAATAGTGCAAAATGCTGTTTCACGCCTTGTAAAGGCAATTTCCGCCTTTGTATTCCCCCACAAAAATGGGGTTACTCCCCCACAGAAATGGGGTCACTTGGAAGAATACTCTTGTAGTTTAGGAATCTGGAAAGTACCACCAGAGTTAAGCATCTGATGTATTAGCCACAACCTAGCAGAGCTAACTACCACCCCATTTTTGTGGGGGTAAGCTTATTTTTATAGAAATGCCAGGTATAAAATAGTATTTCGCGTATTTTATGGTTTTTATACCATTATAAACTACTTATTAATCAATAGGTTGTGCCGGGCTGTTTCTTTAATTTAGGTGGGCGTTGCGGGCCGGGTACTACCCCGGGGAAACGCTTGCTAAACAACCGCCGATTCTTCTCGTGCAAC
>NZ_CP053910.1 GCF_013256625.1 Hymenobacter sp. BRD128 | reverse complement strand
CTGTTCAGCAGGAGCATCAGTGACAACGACTGCAGAGTTGCTTACCGAGCCAAACATGAGCTCGTCGGGGTCCGGCGAAATAGTAGGCTGCACTAAGGTGCTGCCAAAGCGCTTTTTAGGTTGTGTGCTCATAAACGGGCGAGTATTTCAGTAGTCAGTTGGCGGTAATCTTCTGCCCCATTGCTGTCAGGCGCGTACTCATACAAGTTCTTTTTCTCAATCTGAGCTTCAGATAGCTTACCATTCTGCCGGATAGAGGTAGCCATCAGTAGCGGCCCTGTTACGGCGTTCTCACGCATAATAGATACCACATCGTGGTGCAGAGTCAGCCGGTAATTAGGCGAGTACTTGGTCAAAAATAGCCCTCCTACTTTCAGGCGAGTATTGAAGTTTTTGCGCATTACGGCGCAGGCGTCTAGCAGAGTCGTTAACCCTTCGTACCCATAAAATTCTGGCTGCACCGGGATGAACACTGCGTCACTGGCAACTAAAGCAGCATAAGTGAGGCTAGTAAGCGCAGGTGGTGTATCAATCAGTACATAATCGAAGTCCTGCTGTACTTCCTCCAGCTGGTCACGCAAAAAGAACTGATAAGCAGGCTGTTGTCCTAAAATTTTCTCAAGTTGGGTCAATTCGCGCGCAGAGCTAGCTAGGCCTAGCCCCTCCCCTACCCGAATTATAACTTGCCGAAGAGTGCGCTCACCACGAATTACCGTGCCCACATTAGATGTAGCAGTAGTAGGAAAGCTCATCGTCAAGTTGTGCTGCGGGTCGCAATCAACAAAAAGAACACGATGCCCTCTATGTGCTAGCTCCTGGCCAACCGTAAGTGTCGAGGTAGTCTTGCCGACTCCTCCCTTATGGTTGGCAAACGTGATGATTTTCATGAGAGTGATTAGACTACCTGGAGATTAAGTCAGGTGGCAATATTACAACCCGTATTGTAAAAACATACCGAGAAAACCAAATAAGTTTTAATTTCTCAAATTTTTCAACATTTTCAACATTCTAAGCATACTTTACATATTGTAGCGAAGATTGCATTTGTAAAACCTAATTATGCGGGACGAACAGTATACATCAGGGCGCTTGTGGTTTACCCCAGAAGTAGAATAACTCACTTAGCTAGCCGAAGTCATGGCTGAGATACTACTTGCCCAGCTTTGGTGGACGTTGAGGACCAGGCTCCACTCCCGGAAAGCGCTTGCCGAACAGCCGCCGATTTTTCTCATGTAACGCGTCTAGCACCCGCTGGCGGGCGGTATAGCCCATCGTCGCAAACTTGGGTTCCCAGCGGTCATAAAACGCCCGCACGTCCACTAAACTCAACTGCCAGTCCGAGCGCTGGCACCATCGCTCGGGCCAAGTGTAGGTGGGTCGGAAGCGCTGCACGCACTGTTTCAACAACACTTGGTGCTGCGCAGTGCGGGCGGCTGAACCCCTGCGAGCCTTCGCTTTCGCTGCCTTTTCCTGCCCTATCAGAAAATCATCACTCAACTCGACCTCCTCAACGCGCACCCGCAGATAGAGTTTAACCGGGGCATTGCCTGGCAACTGAGTATAGGCTGCGCGCGAAGCATCGTGAGAGGGCAACAAAGAGGCAATCATCGTCGCTGTCCAACCGCGCTCTTTTAGATGGTAGGTCGTCAGGTATTTAGGTGTATAGTCCCAGGATGTGCTGGTGTATTTTCCGGTATAGAATTTCGCACACAGCTATGGGACAATTACTCCACGGCAGCGCCCGTACAACTCAGGCAGTACGGCGCGCTATCCAACGTAGTCAGGAAAGCCTACAAACGCTAGCCATTCGCCACGGCATTAACCCTAAAACCGTAGCCAAGTGGCGTAAGCGCCCCACCGTCCAAGACGCGCCGATGGGACCAGAACCAGTTTCGACGGTGCTCACAGCCGAAGAAGAAGCCATGGCCGTGGCGTTCCGGCGCCATACGCTCTTGCCTCTCGACGATTGCCTCTACGCCCTGCAGGCCACGATTCCGCACCTGTCCCGCTCGGCGCTGCACCGCTGCTTTCAGCGCCACGGCATCAGCCGCTTACCACTGAACGAAGAGGGGCAGAGTCCTCCAAAAAAGAAATTCAAGGACTACCCCATCGGCTACCTGCACGTTGATTTTGCGGAAATGCAAACGGAAGAAGGTCGCCAGTACCTCTTTGTCGCCATCGACCGCACCAGCAAGGTGGCCTTCGCCGAACTGCAGCCGCAAGCCACCAAAATGCTGGCCGCAGAGTTCTTGCGCCGAGTGCTAAATAAACTACCATATCGGGTTCACACAGTGTTGACTGACAATGGCATACAGTTCGGTAACATGCGCCACCAGCCCTGGGCATTTCGCCATATCTTCGACCGTGTCTGCACCGAGCATGATATCGCGCATCGCTTCACCAAGCCCGGTCATCCCTGGACTAACGGCCAGGTCGAACGCATGAACCGTACCATCAAGGAGGCCACCGTGCAACGCTACCACTACCAGACTACGGCCGAGCTGAACGAACACCTGCAGACCTTCTTGCTAGCCTACAACCACGCCAAACGGCTCAAGACTTTGCGGGGGCTCACCCCACATGAATTTGTCTGTGCCCAGTGGCAAAAAAATCCTGTTAACTTTAACCAAGACCCGACCCACCTCACCCTGGGACTATACACCTAGGCTGCGGCGCCACTACAGGCGTCTGATCCAGAACCATGAGAAAGCGCTGCGGGTAAGGAGGCTGCGGAAAGCACAAAAATAACGCAGTAGCTAAAGCTAGTGTGCACCCGCTCTAACTGGTGCTAGAGAGCTATTTTACATACAGAACGATATCAGACAGTTTCTGCCATAAAAACGGTTTTGTCCTGCTCCGCTTCCCGGCCTATCAGTTTGGGTTCCTGTTGCAGACGACACGTTCCCAACGCGAAAAGTGAGGTGAGGCCATGCCAGTAACTTGCCAGCTACCAGTGACTAAACTCCGGCTAGGGGTGGCTAGTTGCCGTATGCAAAAACTACCCCCTGAGCATGGCCTTCTTCTTCCTATCGGGCGGATTTACACGATAAGCCCCTTATCAGAAAGGGTAGTCCAAAAACAGGCTAGAAAAGGGCGATTCCAAGTAATCAAGCGGGTAGGCCGACTCTATCAAAAAGGATTTCCTTTTTGATAAACCTCGAACTCACTGTTGACAATAATCACTGAATCAATTAGTTAAATGCTTAGCGTGTAAAACTGCCATTTTGGAACAAGAACCCCAGCATCTGCTAGACATGCGTTATTCTTGGCTTTTCCTGCTTGGCTACCCGTTACTAAACAGCTTGCCGACCCTGGGACAAACCCACCCGGCGCCGCTCATCACCGACAACTCGGCTTGGTTGGACAGTGTGCAGCAGCTCTCCTTGTCTGAGCAGGTCGCCGCTGTGCAGCAGCGTGCGTGGCGCGATACGCTGCTGGCCCTCTATCAACTGCCCGTTTGCCGGATGATCGCCTCCGCTGCCACGCGTAGGGTAGCCCCCTCACCAGGGCTGTCAGCTCCCGCTAAACCAAGCGGGTTCCCTCTGTTGTATGTCGTGAATGGACAAGCATTTGACAACCACGATGCGGTCACCATTAGTCGGCTGCAACAGCTATTACGCAGCCAGCCCATTCGACAGGTGACACTCCTACGCAATGTGGCCGCGGCTGCTATCTATGGCATGCGTGGGGATAATGGCGTGGTGGTGTTGTCAAGTACGAAGACCAAACACCGCAACTAGCGAACCCAGTAATTGATACCCTCAACACGCGCAGGGGACAGTCTTCGGGCTAGCAACGACCTTTTCTAGCCTATAAAACATAGCATTCAGAGCTTGTCACCTTTCTTAAACGAACCCCCAGAAAGCGTGACAGGCAGGAGATTTAAAAAAGGCGGTACTTCTCTCAAAAAGTGCTCTTTTTAAGCCTCAGCAAGGTATTTGTGCATAGTAGCCACGGGTACACCTGTCGCCACTTGAATCTTCTTAAAACTGAGCCCTTCCCCTCGCAGCCGGCGCAATTCTGCTACTACCTCCTCCGCCAGCGCCGGCCGGCCCGGCTGCTTGCTACTGCGGGCCTGGCCAGCCTTGATGCGCTCGGAAAAGCGTACGCGCTCCTGCTTGGCAATGGCGGCGAGAAAGCCAATGATGGCCTCTCGAAACAGGCCCGTGCTATCGAGGTACTGCTCCGTGAAGGACTTGAACTGCACGCCGGCTGCTGTGAGCCGTTGCAGGTGGTTGAGCGTTTCGGTCACGCCCTCGCGGCTGAAGCGGTCGAGACTCCAGAATAGCACCACCTCAAAGCGCCGCTGGTGGGCATCCGTAAAGAGCTGCTGAAAGGCGGGCCGCTCGGCACTGCCGCCGCTTTCCTGGTCGCAATACTCCTGATAAACAGCGTAGCCCAACCGATGGGCAAAGGCGCGCAGCTCGCGCAGTTGGTTCTCGTTGGTCTGGCCTTTGTCTTTGGTCGAAACCCGCGCGTAGATAGCGGCGCTGCTCATGAACGCTTCTTGCCGAGCCAGTACGTGGTTTGCTTGAAGCTGTAACCGACCGAAACCACGAAACGACCCGCACTGGCGGTGTGGTCGGTCGCGGCCGTATAAACGGGCAGTTGAAAGCTGGTATTGAGCGAGACGTTTTTATAGTACACATCTAGGCCGGGGCCCAGCAAGGCATTATTCAGCGCGTGCTCGCCCGTCAACTGGCCCTCATACAGTTCGCCGTTTGTTTTTTCATAGAAGAACTGCGCCGAGGGGTATACCTGCCAATCACTACCAAAGGCAAAGCGATAAAACAGGTTCGCGAAGGTGCTGCTGCTCGGGGCCATACTGTAGCGATACGCGTTGGTAGTGGCTCGCCGGTAGCTCGTATTCACGCTGAGCCCGACGTTATGAAAGCTGCCAATGTAATTGGCGTACACAAAGCCGTCGGTCGTGCCCGTGCCGGCTTGGTTGAGCAGGGGGTAGCGCTCGCCTTGGTCATTTTGACGGCGGAAGTCCCCGGTAGCCAGCTTGAGGCCTCCCCCCACAATGAGGCGGCTTTGGACCCCTGCCGTTTCAATGGCGCGAATTAGGTGATAGCCCGCAAACACGGTGATATCGCCTAGGCCGGACACATTGAGTTGTTTGCCATTTATCTGGGCGGTATTCATCACGTAAGGCACGAAGGCGTTCACCTCCACGCGGGGCGAAACAAAGTACTTGCCCCGTAGCTCCATTACCCGGAAGGCCTCGAAGTCAGTGGGGTCGCCGGTGGCGGCATCCTGATAGCCGGAATCCCCATTGCGAGGCGAGGGAAAAAACGGCCGAGCACCGGTCGGAAAAAAGTACGGCGTCTGCCCGTAGTCCTGGTAGCCATTAAAGATGCGGTAGCGATGCATCAGGCTGAAGCCGCTTTGATTGTCATAGGGGGTGATGCCCATGAAACAGCCGCAGATATCGCAGGCCCGGCTAGCCACTGGGGCCACTAAGAGCAAAGCTGCGCAAAGAAAAGTAGCATAAGTCATTCACAAAACTACTGTTTTTCGAACGACTTCCCGACCTACGCTAACGGCCCTAAAAACCGCGTTTTCAAGGCCGTTTTACGAGCGGGTTTTTCGAACAGGCCTTTACTTGACTCGAGTAGCAACTAGGGAGAACTCCACTTTCTCGCCTCGGCTAGTGAGGATGGCTAGGTTACGACTTATTTATGACTGTTGATCAGCTTGTTACCTTAGGTAGCCTTGTCAGTTGCCACATGAAGAGGCCTCCCAAAGCAGGGAGACTCAAATAGGCCGCCACTACCAGCAGTAATTTGAGGTAAAACGGCCGGCGCCGCAGGGACTTCCAGTGCGTGTGCAGAGCGCCCGGCTTGAGTAACCACTGGTTAAGGGCCAACACGGTCAGCAGTAGCAGCAGCAGGATGGGCCAGCCTTGCCCTAACACCGTAACCCCCGTTAGAAGCTCTACTGCTACTGCCAAGTTCAGGAGCAGTAAGGTAGTAAAGAGACCCGTTAAGCCCAGTGCCCCATTCTTCGCCCGAAAGCTATCATTGGTCCCAACGGCATAGGAGGGTAGGTAAAAGGCGAAGTAAATTAAGCGTAGTGCGTTTCTCAACATCCCCAGCGAGCAACAACAAGTCGTGCATTAAGTAGTAACCCTAAATGTACTAGGTGTTCACCCAGACGCTTGATGAAGCATCCAACCGCGCGGTTCAACAAGTGTGGAGACTAGGCTCAGAAAGCACCTTCCCGGTCAGTTGGCTCAGAAAGTCCGCCACGAGTGCGTTTCCAGCGCGTAGTGGGGGTTCAGTTACTCCAAAACCAATGCGTCACTAAGGTGCACGTTTCTTGAGCGTTACGCACATTTAGCCCGCAGTCTTTCAAAGCTAATATTTTCCTTCTATGAGAGCATAGCTCCTTCGTTCATGTCCATTCTTACACTAACTGATTATTTGCTAGTTGTACATATCTTTTTGCAAAATATCTTTGCTGTTTTAGCCATCCCATCTGATAAAATACGCTACGCTGTGTCTCATTACTATCCTGATGCCTCTGCAATCAATAGCGCGCGCCCATACTTATTTGTGCACTGGTCTGCTAGCTGGTCGGGCCGTATGCTCAGCACACTGCTCGTTTGCTGGGCACTGAATCTCTCTGTAATGGGCCAAGCACCAGCGAAGCAATGGGACCATACTTATGGTGGTGATGATGTTGAATTTGCTGGAGACATGGCTCGCACCACTGACGGTGGCTACATTATAGGTGGCCAATCCGTCTCAGCCAACTCGGGTGACCGAAGCGCTATTTCACGCGGTAGTGGCGATATCTGGATACTAAAACTCGACGCTGCTGGCCTGAAAAGCTGGGATAAGGCTTTTGGCGGCAGCGGAAACGAGGCGCTGCGCACCATTCGCCAAACAACGGATGGCGGTTACATACTGGGCGGGGTGTCTACTTCCGGTATTTCAGGAGATAAGAGCGAATCGAACTTCGGCGATCAGGATGTGTGGATAGTAAAGCTTGATGCACAAGGCCGCAAGCAGTGGGACCATCGATTTGGTGGCAGTGGCTTTGATGCATTCGGCGCACTACAGCAGACAACCGACGGTGGTTACCTCATTGGATGTACTTCTGCTTCTGGCATTTCAGGCAATAAAACGGCGAGCAACTTAGGCAGCAATGATTACTGGGTGGTAAAGCTCGATGCTAACGGCAGTAAACAATGGGAGCACACGTACGGTGGGAGCCTATCAGATGAAATTTATGATGTCGTACAAACTGCTGATGGGGGCTACGCCATTGGAGGGAATTCTGCCTCTGGTATTTCTACCACGAAAAGTCAACCAAGTAGGGGCCTAGCAGATTATTGGCTACTCAAGTTAGATTCACAGGGTAATAGACAGTGGGACAAGACACTGGGGGGGCAGGTGCCGACTTATTGCATGCTATATGCCAAACCACCGATGGTGGATATGTCATAGGCGGGCAGTCTGACTCCGGTGCGTCAGGCGATAAAAGCCAGCCTGGTCGGGGTAGTAGTGATTACTGGGTGGTGAAGCTTACTGCACAAGGTGTCAAACAGTGGGATGTTACGCTAGGAGGCCGAAACTACGAGGACTTACGAGATGTAATTCAAACTTTAGACGGAGGATACGCGCTGGCTGGAAGTTCATATTCAGATGTCTCAGGGGATAAGACCCAGCCCAGTAAAGGAATGGCAGATAGATGGATAGTTAAGCTTGATATGCAAGGGATTAAGCAATGGGACTTGGGACTTGGTGGTGTATCTTTTGAAGATAGTAACACCATCCTGCAAAATATCGATGGTAGCTATGTGGTACTTGGTTCGTCGGAATCAGGAATTTCAGGTGACAAGTCAGAACCCAGCCGCGGAAGCTACGATTATTGGCTAACTAAACTGGTGCCGGTAGTAGCTACGCCAGTAACTATAGCCGGTGATTCAGTCTTGTGTATGGGAAGCCGAGTGCAACTCACTGCCACGGGTGGACTTAATGCTCATTATGCATGGAATACTGGGGCCACTACGGCCAGCATTTTTGTGAGCCAGGGGGGCACTTACACTGTGCAGGCCACCTACCCTACGGGTCTAAAAGCCTCGGCAGCCTTCCATGTTGTGGCCCGCCCACTCATTCCCAACTTCTCACTCGGGGCCGATACAATACTGTGTGTCGGCCAGCAAACACTCTTACGCGGGCCAATACCAGCCTCGCCTGGCGCAATATATCGATGGTCAGATGGCTCCACAGGTACAGAATTACTGGTGCAGCAGGCTGGTACTTACCAGCTCACTATAAGCGGCTGTAATTCTCAAACTGCCACGCGTCAGATTAGCGTGGCTGTTTGCCCGGTAACCATTCCGAATGTTATTACTCCTAATGGCGACCATTATAATGACAATTTTGTGATCAAAGGATTACCGGCTGGTCAATGGTCGCTTACTATTTACAACCGCTGGGGCGCGCAGGTATATAGAACTGAAAACTACCAAGCGGAGTGGGGAGAGACGGCGGCTTCTGGGATCTATTATTACCAGCTACACCAATTGAGTAATACCACTGTTTATAAAGGGTGGGTAGAAGTAATTAAATAACAGTGACTTCTCTATAGTACGAAAGAAGTTTGCAGGTTTCGCAGCCACTGTATCAAAGCCATAACTCAGGCATATATGCCCACATGGAAGGTAGCCTACGCGCAACAAACAACGGACATTGAATCAATAGGAGATAGAACCTTTTCTCTGTATTCTTTGAAAAACCACATTACATAAGCCATCTTTTAAACCCGCTCTTGGAATAAGTGCCGGTTTTTGATTGACTTCACCACGGTGGTCAGCGTAGCATTTTCAGTAGCTCGGCCCTAAATGGCATCCTTTCCCGGGTAGCTTCTTAGCTAATAACGGGTTTTGCGTCTGCTACCGCCTAGGCAGTAGCAGACGGTTAGATTTGCCGGTTCGCACGTTCTTCGATTCTCGCCACTACGCCCGCGAAAACAATCTGTTTGTCCTGCCAGTAGTATCACTATTTTCACTGCTGCTGCAGTCGCCTCCCGGGCTGGCGGCCTATTTCTTCTCTCTGTTCTCGCGCGTACATGCCCGCCTCCGCTGCCCCGGTTCTCTTTCCTGCTGACTTTCCCGCCGGGTTGCCGCTAGAGGAGTTGCTGCACGGCGTCCTCGCTCTTTCCCTCACCGGTCTGGTCTACTACCTGCCCGTCTACGACCCGGCCGGCTCCGGCGAAGTGGTCGACTTGGCTTTCGCCTACCTCAACCCCGCCGCCCAGCGCATGCTGCGCCTGCCGGCCCGGCCCCCGGGCACCCACCTCGACTACTTCCCCGAAAGCCGCCGCAACGGGAGCCTGGACTTCCACCGCGATACCTTTCTTTCCGGCGAGCCCGGCACCTTTGAAACCAACTACCAGGCCGACGGCTACGACAACTACTTCCGCGTCGCCGGCCGCCGGCTGGGCGAGGGCCTGCTGGTGAGCTTCACCGACACCGGCGACCACCCCCGCACGCCGGTTGAAGCGGCCCTGCGCGCGCGCCAGGCCGAGCTGCGCACCGCCCGGGCGGAAGCCGAAGCCCAGCGCCAGCAGCTGCAGCAGGTGCTGCACCAGGCCCCCGTAGCCATTGCCCTGCTCGAGGGTCCTACCTACCGCATCCTGCTGGCTAACCCCACCGTGTGCGAGCTCTGGACCCGCCCATCCGAGCAGCTGCTCGGCGTGCCTTTGCTGGAAGCGCTGCCCGAGCTGCAGGGCCAGGGCGTCGACACCCTACTCAACGGGGTCCTGCGCACCGGCGAGCCTTTTTATGGCACCGAGCTGCCCTTCGACGTCGTCCGCCATGGCCGCCGCGAAACCATCTACTTCAACTTCGTCTACCACCCCCAGCGCAACGCCCAGGGCCAAACCACTGGTGTGCTCGTAGTGGCTTCTGACGTGACCCCCGTCGTCACCGCCCGGCTGCGGGTCGAAGCCCAGGAACAGGAAACGGCCGCCCTCAACGAGGAGCTGGCCGCCGCCAACGAAGAAATCCGGGCCAACAACGACGAGCTGCACGCCAGCCAGCTCGAATTGCTCCGCCTCAACCAGGAGCTCGAACTGCGGGTCCAGCAGCGTACCAGGGAAGCGGACGCGGCCCGCGCCGACGCCGAGCAGCAGCGCAACCGCTTGGAGCGCCTGTTCCAGCAGGCGCCGGCTTATATCAACCTCTTCACAGGCCCCGACCATGTGCTGACCTTAGTGCATCCCCAAACCGAACAGCTGCTTCCCGGGCGCCAATTACTCGGCTTACCCCGCCGTCAAGCCCTGCCTGAGCTTCCCGAAGAGCAGCATGCCCCCCTTGACCGGGTGTACCGCACCGGCGAGGCCGAGCGCCATCCCGGGCGCCTGACCCGGCTCGACCAATTTGGCACCGGCGAACTGCAGGACGTGTACCTCGACGTCGTTTATCAGCCCCTTTTCGACCTGGCCGGCCGGCCAGAGGGTGTCCTCAGCTTCGCGGTCGACGTAACGGAGCAGGTGCTCGCCCGCCAGCAGCGCGAGGCTGAGCGCCAGCAGTTGCAGGCCGTATTTGCCCAGGCTCCGGTAGCGGTGTGCGTATTTCAAGGGGAAGACTACGTGCTCGACCTAGTCAACCCGCCCATGAGCCAGATGCTGGGCCGCCCGCTGGCAGCGCTGCTAGGCCAGCCTTTTTTCGAGGTGCTGCCTGAACTGCGTAGCCAAGGGCTCCCTGATTTGCTGGCCGGCGTGCGCCGGACCGGCCTGCCCTTCGTGGCCCAGGAGCAGCGGCTGCAGCTGGCTCATCATTCGCCCGGCCACCCCGGCTACTACAATTATGTGTACCAACCTTTGTATAGTGCGTATGGCCAGGTGACGGGGGTAGTGTGCGTAGCCACAGACGTGAGCGAGCAGGTGCTGGCCCGCCAGCAAGTGCAGGACCTCAACGAGGAATTAGCCGCCATCAACGAGGAATTGCAAGCCACTAATGAAAAGCTGCTCGAGTCCAACACCCAGCTCACCCGCACCAACGTCGACCTGGACAACTTCATTTACACGGCCAGTCACGACCTCAAAGCCCCCATCGCCAACCTCGAAGGCTTACTGCAGCTCTTGCGCGAAGAATTGCCCCTTGACGTGGCCCAAGGCCGCTACGTGGCGCCCATCCTCATGCGCATGGTCGATGCCGTGGACCGCTTCAAGCGCACCATCGACCACCTCACCGAAGTCAGCAAGCTGCAAAAAGAGCACAGCCCCATCCTAACCTTGGTGGACCTGGCCGCCGTGGTCGAGGACGTGCGCCAAGACCTAGCCCCCCTGCTGCGCGACACCAACGCCCAGCTCACGGTCGCCGTGACCGACTCTCCCCCCCTCTTGTTTTCGGAAAAGAACCTGCGCTCGGTGGTGTATAACCTGCTCAGCAATGCCCTCAAGTACCGCCACCCCAACCGCCGGCCCCACGTCGACGTGCGCGCCCACCTGCGCCCCGGCCACACGGTACTGGAGGTGCACGACAACGGCCTCGGCATCGCCGAGACGCACTTGCCGCGGTTATTCACGATGTTCCAGCGCTTCCACGACCACGTCGAGGGCACCGGCATCGGCCTCTACATGGTCAAGCGCATGGTCGACAATGCCGGCGGGCGCCTCGAGGTGCATTCCCAGCTCGGGGCCGGCACCACCTTCTTCGTGCACCTGCCCCACGCACCGCTGCCCACCCCCTAATTGCTTGCGCTACGTCTCCCCTACATGTCCGTTATTTCCTGTGTCCTGCTCGTCGACGACGACGACACCACTAATTTCCTTAATCAGCGGCTACTTGAACGTCTGGCCATCACCGACACTGTGCTGGTGGCCGGCAACGGGCAAGACGCCCTCGACTTGCTGCACACCCACTGCGACCTGCCCACCTCGCCCACCTGCCCGGCCCTGATTCTGCTCGACATGAAAATGCCGCGCATGAACGGCATCGAGTTCCTGCAGGCCTACGCCCAGCGGCCCCGGCACCGGGACCCGCCCGTGGTCATCATCATGCTCACCACCTCCCTTAACTCCGACGACGTAGTCAAGATGCAGCACCTGCCCATCGCCGGTTACCTGACCAAACCGCTCACCAGCGAAAAAATTACCCAGCTAATGCAGGCGCATTTTGGCCAGGGTACGCCGACGAGGTAAGCCACGCTTCCACCCCACATGGATTTGCGGACGAACCCCCGGTGGGGCATTTCGTAAACCTGGTCCTTCCACCCGCTTGTTGCCCATGTCCGTCCTTTCCCGGGTGGCCGGCGCCGACCACGCGTCCGAGTACGCGTTCGAATACGAGCTGCAACTCTTCATGGAGTGTTGTTAAATAACTAGGGAAAACCCTCCGACTCAGGGGCGCAACTACCCTCTGTCCGAACCTAACCTGTTGTTAGGCAATCGAATGGCTGGTATGATGGGGTGAACAATAGTATAAACGTTCGTTTTGGCTACCCGCTTTCGATTGCGTTAAGGAACGTTCAGACAATCACTTTGCCCAAATATTGAGCAATGTGTTGTCAACCAGGGCGCTAATTACAAAAGCGGGCAGCTGTGCGGCCGAGTCGGAGGTTTTCCCCTAGTTGTTTAACAACACCCCTGGTTCGGCGGCGACGGGGCCCTGCGCCGCCAGCAGGACGAGCAGCAACAGGAAACCGTGCGCTGCCTGAACCTGCTTACCAACCTGGTCGTGGTCTGAAATACCCGCTATATGCAGGAAGTGGTCGCCCAACTGCGGCGTGAAGGGCAAGCAGTCGCTGCCGAAGACCTGCGGTTCCTCTCGCCGGCGCGCTACCAGCACATTAATCGCCTCGGGCGCTACTCGCTCCTGCCCGACGACACCGAACTGCTGTCCGGACTACGGCCGTTAAAAACTGGCGCTTAGCGTAGGATTATGTCCACTTACTAAAAGAACCCCTACCTGCTTGGTGCTTGGCCAAATCTTGGCCTTGGTTAAAAGTTTGGTACAAAGGTTAAACGACGGGCTGGAAATCGGCTTCCACTTGCCCATGAATACTACTCCTATATTCACTGAGCGGGCTTTTGCGTGGTCTACCAAAGAAGTTGAACTCGCCCAAAAGCTTGCGCGCTAGCCACCCTTCCGCGAGTCGTCCCCTCGTTCATCCCGGGTTGAACTGGTTGTCGTTGGCCCTCCTGTAGGCAGCCTCGCTGGGTGGGCCAAACCGGTCAACAAGGTGGGGCCAGTAGCCTAGATAAGTGGTTCCACTTTGTGGCCCCCTTTCTACCTGCCTAACAGTCCCCGATTGGCGGGAGCCAGCATAGCATAGCATAGCTTCCTGGCCCCTCCCTCCACGCAGTAGGGCGCCTTGATACGCCCACTGAATGGCCGCTCGTTTAACCTTTGTACCAAACTTTTAACCAAGGCCAATCTTAGCAAACTGTTTGGCAAACAACCGCTCTTTTCTGGCAACGCGCTGGGTGCAGAACGCCAACTTCAAGCTGCCAGCTTCTTGGGTACTAAAAATGCATTTTTAACTGCCACAATATTCAACTGGTAATTTAGTTAGGTTCGCATCGATGGCGACCTTTGGCGCTATGTAGCGAGTGGTAGCCAATTGGTTAAGAAGGGCTTCTTGTCCTTATTTTACCTGCCGTTTCATGAAGCACGTGGTCCCGCTGGCTTGCCGGCTACTGTTACTAGTATTCTGCTCAGTACTTGGCCCGCCAGCGGCCGCCCAATCGTCTAGCACAGGCAGTGGCTCGCTGACGGGCACCGTACTCGATTCGCTTACGCAAAAGCCGGTGCCCTTTGCCACGGTCGTGCTCCTGCCACCGGCCCCTTCCGAAAAAGCCGTGGCGGGGCAATCAGCGGACGAGCAGGGGCATTTTGAATTAACCAAGCTCAAGGCCGGTGCTTACCGCTTACGCATCAGCTTCGTGGGCTATGGCGTGCGTACGCAGGCCGTGACCGTGACCGACGGCCGGCTGGCACTAGGCCCCATTCGGCTACCCACTACGGCGCAAAAACTAGGCGAAGCGGTGGTGGTCGGCCAAAAGCCGCTCATGGAAGTCCGGCCGGACCGCCTCGTCTACAACGCCGACCAGGACGTGACCAACGCCGGCGGCACGGCCCAGGACGTGCTGCGCAAGGCCCCCCTGCTCGCTATTGACGGCGACGACAACGTCACGATGCGCGGTAACAGCAACTTCAAGGTCCTGATTAACAACAAGCCCTCGCCCACGCTGGCCGCCAACCTGAAGGAAGCCCTCAAAAGTATCCCGGCCGACCAGATTAAATCGGTGGAGGTGATTACCACCCCGCCCGCCAAGTACGACGGGGAGGGCACGGCCGGCATCATCAACATCGTGCTTAAAAAAGGGGCTAAGCAGGGCCTCAACGGCACGGTGGGGGCCAACGCTGGCAACCGCGGCAGCAACGGCAACGGCTCGCTCAACTTCCGCCAGGGCAAGTTCAACTTCACCTCCTCGCTCAACGGGGGCTGAACTATAACAGTCACAGCGCGTCGAGCAGCGAGCAGATAACCTACCGCCCTACCCGCACTGACACGCTGCGCCAGGACGGCACGGGCAGCAACACGGGCTACTACGGCTCGGGCTCGCTCGGCCTCGACTATGACCCCGCCGAGCACCACAGCTTCTCGCTCAACGGCTCCTTTTTCAGCTACGGCGGCGCCAACCAGTCGGGCAACCTGAACCGTTACTCTACGCCGCTGCCCGGCTTCGGGGCCCTGTTTCTGCGCGACACGCGCTCGACCTACAACGGCGGCAACGCCGAGGTGACCGGCACCTATACCCGCACCTACAAGCAGGAGCGGCGCGAGTGGAGCACCCTGGTGCAATATGCCTACAATGGCAACCGCAACGGCTACGAATTTAACCAGTTCAATAACAGCGACCAGGCGCTTGACGTGAGCCTAGCCAGCTACCGCGAGCGCAGCACCACCCGCCTGCCGGGCCACGAATACACGCTGCAAAGTGACTACACCTTGCCCCTGGGGGAGAAGAAGACGCTAGAGTTTGGCGTGAAGGGCATCTTGCGCCTGACGGGCTCGCAGGCGCAGGTCGACACCCTGTTTCCGGCCCTCGCCCCCGAGTTTGCTACGTCCCGGTTCCGCGGCACCGCCTTCGACTACCGCCAGGACGTGGAAGCGGCGTATGCCACGTACAACTTTAACGCCTCGGAGAAGCTGCACCTCGGCCTAGGGGGGCGCGTGGAGCGCACGGGCCTCTGGGCCGAGTTTGCCAATACGAACACCGGTATTCCCTATCGCAGCTACGTCACGCCGCTGCCCAACGCCAACGTGAGCTACGAGCTCAGCAAAACCAGCAGTCTACGCTTGGCCTATAGCCGCCGCATTAGCCGGCCCTACATCTACTTCCTGAACCCCTACGTCAACCGCAGCAATCCCATCAGCTACTCCTACGGCAACCCCGACCTGGACCCCGAGTTGACGCACTCAGTGGAACTGAGCTACAACAACTTCATCAAAACGACGTCCTTCAACGTGGCGCTTTCCGTCTTGCGCACGGGTAATTCCATCGAGCGCGTGAGCTTTGCCAGCACCCAGCCCCTGTTGCCCGTGCCTGACGAGATTGCACCCGACCCCAACCTGGTGCTGACCACCAGCGCCAACGTGGCCAGCAACACGGCCTTTCAGCTCAACGGCTACGTGTCGGCCAAGCCCACGGAAAAGTGGAGTCTGAGCGGGGGGGGTAACGTGCAGTATTTGCTGCTGCGCAGCACGGCCCTGGAGGTGACGCGCAGCGGTTTCGCCGGCAACTACAACGTCAATACTTCCTACAAAGCGACCAAGACGCTGACGCTGCAGGGCAATCTGTTTCACAACCTGGCCCGGCCGACGCTGCAGGGGCGCAGCAGCGGCTTTGTCTACTACGGCTTGGGCCTGCGCCAGACGCTGCTCAAGGGCCGGGCCGACCTCTCGTTCAATGCCCAGTACCCCTTCACGGCGCAGCGCACGTTTGCGTACGAGACGGCCACGCCCACCTTTTCGCAGACCAGCCGCTTCACCAACCAGCAGCGCCAGTTTCGACTGGGCTTCACCTATCGCTTTGGCCAGCAACAGCAGGCCACGCGCCAGCGCAAGAGCATCCGCAATGACGACATCAAGGGCGGCGGGAGTGGCCAGGGTGGCGGGGGCAGCTAGCGCGAACACAGCCGACCCGCTCAAGCGCGTTTAGGGGGCAGTTAGAGAAAGTATTTTCCCCTCTTGTTCCTTGGAAAAGCCACTTCACGTAGGCAAGCTACCTGGACATCTCGCGGAAAAGTGACGGTTTTCAGCCCCCATTTAGGCTAGCCACGGGAGAGCTTTTAGGAGGAAGTGACTGCTACGTGCGCCTAAGGAAGGGCCCGCGCACTTGCTTGGTCCGACTACCCAAACTGGCTTTTTTCGTCAACGTAGGTAGCTGGGCCCTTTCTGCCCTCCCTTCCCGCCAGCCCGCCACCACGAGGTTCCCACTTTTCACGAAATGCCTCGTCTCGCTGCCGGTATCCTCGCGGCCGGTTGTGGCTTACTAGTCGCGACGGCCCAAGCCCAAACGACCACCGCCTTGGCCCCGTGGCAGGGCCTACCGCGGCCAAAGCGCCCTACCGAGACAATCGCTAGCCCGATAGCAGCACCGGTCCGGCGAGCTACTGCCCCGGGTTTGCCGAGTGGGCCCCTGCCTGGCCCCGGACATAACCCCGAGGCCGGCCGCCCGCGGGGCGAGCACACCGCGCCGCTCGCACGGGCTCGTGGCGGCCGGAGGACACCTGGCGGCCGCGGTTTAGACACCAGGGGGGCTGTTGTCTAAAACCTGGCGTGAATTATCTAAAACCCCGCCGTTTTTGTCTAAAACCCTACTGATTTTATCTAAAACCCCGCTGATTTTGTCTAGAACCCTGTCTAAAAGGGGTTTTAGACAGGGTTCTAGACAAGCGGAGCGCCCCGCCAGGCGTAAAAAGACCCTTTTGTAGGGCGCACTCCCTGTTTTGCGCGCGCTGTTACGCGCCGCTGGCTGCCTTCGTCGCCCGGTTGACGGCCGAATAGACCGCTCACGCGCTTCCCAAACGGCGGGCTCGTCCAGCGCAGGCTTACCGGGGGCTGTGAAAGTCCCAGGCGTCCGCAACGGGCTTGGTTAACGCGCACTGAGACCGCAACGTCTGCTTGTAAGGGGATGGCAACGCCCAGCAGGCCCACCCGGCCGCGGGCTCCCGTGCTAGCGGGGCCCCGGGCAAAGTGGCAGTGGCCCTTTCCCGCGGCGCGCCCGTTGGGGGGACGCTGGCGGCCGTTGGGGCGGCGATGGAGGCGCACTACCGAACATATCCTAAATTATAAGATAGCGAATAAGTAACGAGAGCACCTCATTGAACACTTACAGACAGTGCATTTACAGCAAAAAGAGGTATTTTTAACAAACTTCTGTTAGTCGGCTATCAATTCTAACCGCACTCCATTCATCCTTGCTTTTCACGCGATTATGTGTTAAAGCTGCCCAGCCGCTTACTTCATTTCCCTCGGCCAAGCCCCATTGTGTAATCACATGCGGCGGCAGAAAAATATTGTCGGCAAATCCGAAGCCCTTGGCGTGCAGTCGTAGTGGTCCTTTAAAGCTTCGGCATACGCTGGCCGGTGCGGTTGCCGAGGTAGACTCGGCGGCCAGTACTGTATGGCGCACGACTCCGTCCTTCTCCCTGGCTAGTAGTCGCACTTGCACCGAGTCGCCTGGTTGAATACTGCCTAGGTTTACCTCCGCCAGCTGAATGGCTCCGTACTGCCCTGGTGCCGCCGTAAAGAATGCCCTGGCCTTGTCAGGCGATAGGTTCGTGACGACGGCTATTTGCGCGGGTACCACATCCCATAACGTGCCCGTTGGCCGCTGTTGCAGCAGTACTACTTTTAGCCGCCCCGCCACTGACTCGCACTTTACTTGCAATGGTGTGCCTACCGGCGACTTACTCAGCCACCGATACTTCTTGAGTGGCACATTTAGCGGGCGCACTCCCTCGCCAATTGGTAGTAGCCGAGCCAGCGCCGGCTTATCAGGCTGCTCGTCCTCAATGTATTGTAACGCTACCGACTGCCAGGGCAAGTCTCCATAGGCGGCTTCTTCAGCAGTAGCCAGCAGAGTAGCTGCTATAGTTTTGTCCGGCGTGTGAACTTGGCTAAACCACGGTTGGCTAGCCAGCTGCCCGGCCGTTTGGGGTAATGACTTGCCCTCGCTTTGACGGGCTTGTGCTAGTAGGCGCAGCTGCTGTTGCGCCTCGTTCAGATGCCCGGCGGCGTGTAGCATTCCGGCGAGCGTTTCGCGTAGGCGGCCCAGGTACATCTCATCGGCCGGACACTGGGCGGCGCGGTAGTAGCAGGCTAGCGCCGCCTCAGCATCGGTGGACCGCAGCGTTTCGCCCAGCAGCTGCCACGCACGCCCAGTACTCGGTGCTTTTTTGCCGCACAATCTGCAGCAGCGTCGGCAGAGCCGCGGCCGTGTCACCTAACGCTACTAGTAGCTTGGCCCGATGATACCCTAGCCAACTGTAATCAGCATGGTCGGCGGCGAGGGCCTCCATCTTCGGTATCAACGCCTCCGCTGCGGCTATCGCATCGCGGGCACTGCTCGCCCCAGCCGTCAAGCGTTTCAGCAGGCTTTTCGTGTAGCTTCCGTAGGCCGATTCGGCCAGGGCTGGTAGTCGGATAGCTTTACCTGTTCCGGCTGGGGTGTAGCTCTCTTTTACAAAATCTTCTGGTCGCAGCAGTTCCAGATTCCACCAGTCCCACCACGCTGCCGGCAGTTGCTCCCGAAACTTTAGTGCCGCTTGCAGCAGGCGCGACCGGCCCACGCTGGAAACCGCTACTAGCGGTAGCCCCACGAGAGACAGGAGCAGTTCGGCAATCTCGGCGTGCGGCGGATACGGGCGCTTGAATAAGACGCGCAGCAGGTTGTGCATTTCCCAGCACAGCTGCTCATCACGCCACACTACCCCCGGCAGTTGTAACGCCGCCAGCTTGCGCACCCACCGCGCTGTGGACCCCACATCGGCCTGCCCACCGTACTTTTTCAGGCAAGTCAGCACTACCGTAAACATGTCAGTCTGCGCGAACTGGCTGTCCGGTCGCTCCGCGAGGCTTGCGCAGGCCTGCCGGTAAGCAGCTTCCAGGTTGCCCGTTTGGCATAAGGTCGTAATGCTTTCAGCCATTGCGTAGCGGATTAATGGGTCAGGGTTTGCAGTAATGTATGTAGTCGGTTCGCCAGCTCAGGTGAATCGTGCTTATTCAACCGCACGCTTTTCAGCCGCCCCTTGCCGTCGTAGTCCACCAGCATATCGGCTAGCCCCACGTTATCGGCTAGTAAGAACCGCTCGCAGTAGGCGTTGTGCTGCACCGCCATGATAGTGATGCCCTGCTGCGCGGCGGCCTCGGCAAATGCCTCGTAAAATGCTGCCAGCGTGGGCGGCAGGTCAGGCCCAAAAATCACCGGTACCACGGCCGTATGCAGGGGCAGGGGCTCGTTCAGCTTGGCCACGGCTTCCATCGCGAGGGCGTTCTGGCGGTCAGTGGGCTGTACGCTGCTAAGCGGTATGTCCTGCTTGTAGTAGGCCAACACTTCGCCACGGGCAGTACCCCGCCGCACCCCGTACCGCAGGGCGTGCTGTTGGTCGCTCACCGTTTCTATTTCGGCCCCCACTTCACGCAGCTGCGTGGCTACCCGTCTGAATTGCTGCTGCTGTGCCGCTGGGCGCTTGGTAATGCCTAGGCGCGCCTCCAACTCGTCCAGTGGGTCAAAGCTGGCGGTTTGTGCCCGCTTTACTTCGGGCCACAGCGCTACGCCACCGGAGGTAGGAGGGGTAGCAGCGGGATCAAACACGCGCATCTTCTCCCATGGGGTAAAGCTGCCTTCACTCAGCAGGTACAGCATTTTACTGGCCCGCGTCAAGGCTGTGTATACCCACCGGAAATAGTGGGCCTGCCCGCTGTGGCCGCTAAAGTCTACGAAGGCCGTTTCCCAGGTGCCACCCTGCGCTTTGTGGCAGGTAATAGCGTAGCCATACTTGGCCCGTAGGACGTGGAATTCCCGGTCGGCCTGCAAAAACTGATTAAAGTCTGGGTGCTTCTCATCGTGCCCCGTTTTGTCGCGCCACCTGATTACGGCGTCGATGTAAAGCGCCTTCACCTGTTCGGCCCGTAGGCTATTGTCGGCGCTGGTCAGAAAGTCGTCTAGCAGCAGCCGTTCTACTTCGTAGTACTGCCCATCGGCCCCGCGCAGCTTCAGCTTTACCGGCCGCCAAGTCAGGGCTACCTGCACTACTGTTTTATTCAGTCGTACCGGCCGCCGTCGCTGGTAAGGCCGGCCTACCTGCTGCACCAGTGCAAAGTCGCCGTTGTAGATAGGCTGCAGCCGGTCGAGGTAGTTATTCTGCGTCACCATTAGCCGGTCACCTACCTGCAAAGCAGGCTGTGCCGGAAACTCCTCCGTCATGCCGGCCCCGAAGAAGTGCCGCCGCACCTGTGCGTTGTAAAAGTTTGCCCGGTTGTTGGAGTACGTCACGATAATAGCCTTACCTAGGGCCTCCGGCTTACCCCCGGCTGCTAGGTAGGTAGTCAGCAACTCGCCGGCTTGTACCTGACGCACATCGTCGCTCGGAGTCAGTTTCAACCCCCCAAACTGCTTGCACCGCAACGCCTCCCGCACCACCGTAGCATTATCCAGAATGCCGCTGCCCGCTGCCTGCCGCATTACTTCAGTTAGTTCTTTTCCTGGAAGGGGAAGAGCGATATTTAGCCGCTGACCTAGCCAGGCCTCGTCCAGCGCCCACGAGTCGGCATCTCCCACCGGCGGCAGCTGTGCCCGGTCGCCTACCAATAGCAGCTTGTAGCCATTAGAGGGCGTCGGCGCTATGTATTCCAGCAGGTCGCGCAGCAAGTGCCCACTCCCGAGTCGGAAAAATTCTGACTCACTATAGGCGTCGCCCACCATGGAGGCCTCATCCACCACGAACACCGTTCCCTTAGGTTGTTGATTGGTTGCCAGCGCGAAATAGAACTTGAATGACTTCTCCGCATCGGTCTTGCCTTCTTGCAACGGCTTCAAGTGCCGGAAGTCATAGATGCCCCGGTGAATAGTTGCCGCGTCATTCCGGCCTGCCTGGTGCGCCATCACCCGCGCTGCCCGCCCGGTAGGGGCTAGTAGCACCGCCTTGCGTTCTCGCGTCGTCAGGTCAGCTAGCAGCGTCTTCAGCAAAAATGTCTTGCCCGTTCCCGCATACCCCCGCAGCAGAAATACTGGCTCCTTTGGCTGCTCTAGAAATATTCGAAAAGCTTTTAAAGCTTCTTTTTGAGCATCGGAAAGCTCCATAATTCAAGACAAATGCGTTGAGGCAAGCAATATATTGAGGCAGTGTCAACTTGCTGAGCTATGCCCAATTGCTTAGCCGCTCTTGCTCTTCCCGCACCAAGGCCTGTAACTCCGCCTCCGAAGGTAAATTCACCTGGTATTTGCTCACAAATAGTTGCTCGGCCATGCCTGTGGTGGCGTAGCGCACTAGCGTATCGTTCTTCTGCGCGCACAGAATCAGCCCCACCGGCGGATTGTCGCCCTCCGTCATCTCTTGCTCCCGGTAGTAGTTCAGATACACGTTCATCTGCCCCGCGTCAGCGTGGCTGAACGCCCCAATCTTTAAATCCACCAGCACGTGGCACTTCAGAATGCGGTGGTAAAATACCAGGTCAATGAAGTAATGCTCGTTATCGAAGGTGATGCGCTTCTGTCGCGCTTCAAAGCAGAAGCCCCGACCCAGCTCCACCAAAAATGTCTGCAAGTGCGCAATAATGGCTGTCTCCAGGTCGCTCTCGCTGTAGTTGGCCCGCTCCTCTAGTCCCAGAAATTCCAGCACGTAGGGATTTTTTACCACATCGACCACCACCAGCGGCTGTGCCCCGGCGTGGCCTGCCAGCACCGCCGCCTTATCAGTCGAAAGCCCTGTGCGCTCGTACAGGGCTGAGTTAATAGCCCGCTTCAATTCCCGCACCGACCAGTTGTTTTTCACTGTCTGCACCTCATAAAAAGCGCGTTGCAACGGTCGGTCTAAGGCCAACAATTCCAGAAAATGTGAGAAACTAAGCCGCGTCAGCAGCAGGGTAGGGGCAATGCCCGGCAAGTCGTTTTGCGCGGCTGTCGGCCGCGCTAGGAGACTAGCAGCATCCGACAAGCCAGCACGTTGTAATTCTCCAGACACTGTCTGGAGAATTGTCGGGTACTCCCGATAAAACGTCCGGCAGTCATACAGTCGCTGTACCGCCAGCCCTTTAACACCGCGCAGCTGCCGCGCTAGCTCCGGTAGCAGCCGCTCTCCATACGCAGCCCGGTCACTGCCACCTTGCTCATACTCGGCAATGCGCCACCCAATAAGCCAATTGCGCACTGTCAGCCAGTAGTTTATCTGCTGCGCTGCTGCCCGCTGCGTTTGCGCATGTATCTGCCCAATCTGGTCGGCCAGCATCGAAAGCGTAGTTCCTGCCATAAGGGCCAAGATACGCTGGTTCTGTATGCTCGACTGCGCCATACCTACGCCAAGGGCCACACACTCCTGCTCTTTTTAGCCCTGTTATTGGCTGTCAACATCGCTTGCCTTAGCCTGCCTCATTTTAAGTGTTTTTCCATCATTATGCAATTACACAGCTAAATTTTTTGGCCGTCTGTATTTTTGCTGTACTTTTACAGCATAGTCTTCGTTTAACGCATCGCGGCGGGATTTTTTACCCAGATATACATACCCCAAGATGCCTTCACACGAAATGGAAGATGCTTCAAATTCGCACCTAGAAGTAGATAAACTGCTTGCTAATTTATTTGGCGACGAACTACCCGTGTCCGGCGCGCTGCCAGCATCCGGCTTGTCAGAACTGTTCAAGGGTCGCTTGAAGGAATTAGGTATCTCGGAGCGGACTGCACTGGAGATACTCAACATCCAATCGCGGACCTTTAAGGGCCTGATGCACGGCACGCTGCAAAAGGTGGATTTTTCGGTCGTCGCCTTGCTAGCCAGTTTCCTTCAACTCGACCGTAGCGCCGTATTCCGGGCGCTGATGGAACAAGCCGAGAAGGCCGACCCAAAGCAGGCCGAAGCCGATGCCAAACGCGGGTTCATCGTTCAGAACTTCGACCTGGTGAGTCTGCTGAAAATAGGCTTTATTGATTCAATAAGCGACCTCGACCACATAGAGGCCAGGGTGAAAGACTACTTCGGATTAGCCTCTATTTTTGATTACAACAAGGAGGAGGTTAAACCGGCCTACAGTAGCGGTAGCCGCAAGCCGAAGAACCAACTCAATCGGACGTTCCTCATCGAGTCAGCTGTGAAGCGCATCAAGCGCATCAACAACTACTATGACTTCGACCGCGAAGAGCTGAAAGCGTTCATTCCTAGCATTCGCAAGTACACGCAGGATGTCGAGAAAGGCCTTTACAACGTCTCGCGCGCGTTGTTTAAGCTTGGTATTACGGTTCATTATCATGAGCGTTTGGATTCGCTGAACGCGCGAGGCGCAACCTTCGCTGTAAATGACAAGCCGTGCATCATACTAGTGGAGCACACTCAATTCTACCCCTCGCTCTGGTTCGCCCTGATGCACGAGCTGTATCATGTGCTGTACGATTGGGATACTATTCGTGTCAATAAGTACCACGTCACGACTGATTCTGAGGAGAGTGACTTATTTCGGCTGAACGAGCAGGCCGCCAACGACTTCGCTGGACGCTACTTATTGGCCAACGATAAACTGGATAGAATCAAGCCGTTCATCAACGACTCCCAGATGGTTAAAGACTACGCCCGCAGTCTGGACATCCATCCAGGCATCGTGTACCTCTTTTACTGCTACCAGACTACCGGTTCGGCCTACGGCAAGTATTCGGATTTTATTCCTAAATCAGCGGAGGCCATTAAGGCTTTGGGCAGCAACCCTTGGCAGAAGCGAAAGCCCGTCCGTGAGATAGCCCAGTACCTCAAACAACAACTTTACAGCAACCTGTAGCCGTGAGCGACGAGCAGAACAAGAACCCCAGCCAGAATACGAGTGGCCCGAAGCGGCTCACCGCCGAGGAAATTAAGCGCCTTGAAATAGAGGAGATGCTTGCTCAAACGGATTCCCAAAGCGCAAGCAAGGAGTCCGATGAGTCTTTGGATAAGCTGCGCGAGAAGCTCGACCTGCTCGAATATCGGCGGCACAATCCGCACCCCAACAAGTTTATTGGCTTCCTGAAGCCGTACAAGGTGACTTTTCCGAAAGAGTACTATCGGCAAATGCACCGGCTGCTCGGGCTGCCGACAACGGACGAAGCCATGCGTACCCACCCAAACGTTGTTGCACAGAACACGAACGACATCATTTACCGTCGTTTCCACCGCTACAACGGTAGTACGTTGAAGGATTTGCAGAGTCAGAACCCCCGTTGTGCGGACGGCTACCGGCTTCATAAGCATTTCCAGTTTCTGAGCGACGAAGCTGAAACGATGCTCGATGGCTTCTTAACTGATGCCATTGAAGCGATGAAGCTGTACGGCGATTGGCATACGTTCTACGCAGCATATTGCACTAAGTACCACCTTCCTTACCAGCTACAAATTCCCTACTAATCCTCCGACGATTCAGAGTCTACTCGTGCTAGAGCGGTTTCGGGTCTATTGTACAGTTTTTGGTGTAGCTTTCAGTATGCAAGTCTATTCCACTGATTTGCGCGAACGCGTGGTGGCCGCCTACGCGACTGGGGAGTTCACAATTGGCTAGGTAGCCAGCCGGTTTGCCGTTTCCGTTTCGTTTGTGGACAAGCTGCTTAAACGCCAGCGCACCAGGGGCTCGGTGGCGGCGCTGCCCCACCGGGGTGGACCAGCACCGCGGCTGCAAGAAACTGACCGCCAGCGCCTGGCGGCCTGCGTGGCCGCCCAGCCCGACGCCACGCTCGCCGAACTGCGCCAGCAGTTGGTGGCCGCCGATAGCCCCGCCGTGGGGCAGACCGTGCTGTGGCAGACGCTGCAACAACTCGATTTACGGCGCAAAAAAAGAGTCTGCACGCCGCCGAGCGCGATACCGAGCGCGTGAAGGCGTTGCGCCGAGAATTCGTGGAAGCCATTCAATACGAAGACGTTATCCGCTTCAAGTTCGTGGATGAAATGCGCATTAAGCATTTGGGCTCAGTGTCAACCTGACGTATACCCGCCGCTACGGCCGCGCGCCGGGCGGGCAGCGGGTGGATGCCGCCGTGCCCTTGCGCAATGGACCTAATGTGACGGTCGTGGCGGCCCTCTCGGCCCAGGGCGTGGAGGCCGTTAGGGAACTGGAGGGGGCAGTGAACACGGCCAGCTTTGCCGTGTACCTGGAGCAGGTGCTCGGCCCGGGCTTGCAGCCGGGCGACGTGGTCGTGCTGGATAACTTGCCCGTGCACAAGGCGGCCGGCCTGGCCGAGTTGGTGGAAGCACGCGGCGCCAGGCTGCTGTACCTGCCCCCGTACTCGCCCGATTTTACGCCCATCGAGCTGGCCTTTGGCAAGCTCAAGACACACTTGTGCACGGCCGCCGCCCGCACCCGCGAGGCCCTGACGAGCGCTTTGCAACCGGCATTGGCCTGGATTACCGCCCAGGATGCGCAAAACTGGTTTGACCATTGCGGCTATCATGTACACTGACTACGAATCTGCTCTAGTTTCTTATTGGTTGTGAACAGAATGGGGTAATACTCTCCGATCTTCATTTTAGTTAGATTAATCCAGCTTGGTGGTTGAACATTTTGTAAACAAGGCATTATACCTTGCAACTTAACTGGTTGCCTAGTTTTGCTTCTATTCCTCATGGCTTTTCTGCGCCTTAGCTGGTATGCGCTGCTCCTTGCGTTGCTACTAATCAGCGGTTCCTTACGAGCGCAGCAGTCTACGTACTGGGATGCGCCTCCCGATTCGCTACGGCAGGTATTGGCCCAGCAGCGGACCGATACAGCCCGACTGCGTACGCTCCGGCATCTGGCCGACCTGACCGAAGACGAGCAGGACCTAGCGCAAGTGGTAGTGCTCGCGGCCCGGCTGCACCGGCCCGAGTACCGTCCTTACCGGCTGTGGCTGGAGGGGCAGCGGCGACACCTGCCTGGCGCCCGGCTCGACTCAGTCGTCAACGCTACTATTCTCGATAGCCTTCAAACGGCCGTGGAGCTGTTTGACCGCTTGGGTCAGCCTCGCGCTCCGCTGCTCAACTACCTGCGCCTCTTTTTTATCGACCTACAGCGACCCGAGGCCCGCCGAGCGTACTACGCCCACAAGCTGGTTTACTACCAACAACACCAAGACCTCGCCAATATGGCAGCCTGTTACCACGCGCTGGCGGGCTACTACGGCGCGACCGGCGATTACAACCGCAGCATCAGCTACCTGCTGCAAGCGGCCGAACTGGGTCAGCGCTTCAGCCGGGCTGTTTACTACAACGAGCTGGGAAGCGTAGCTATCCAGTACCTAGAATGGGGCAACTATGCCCAGGCCCAGCACTACTTTCAGCTAGCATTACAGCAGCCGGGTGCTTCCTGGCGTAATTTTCTCTACTGTCACCTCACTACCCTCTATCTACGCAAGCGACAGTACGGGGCTGCGCTCGCCGCTGCCAGCCGGGCTCTATATGTGGCGGCCGATCCCACCGACCCCTTTGGCCCCTACGACCGTACCTACGCACTGGTGCTTAAGGCGCAGGTGTTATTGGCTCAGCACCAAGTGCCGGCCGCTGGCCGCCTGCTGCCCCTAGCCCAGCACCTGGCCGACTCGCTGCATATTCGCCTCGTAAACACCCATAGCAACTTCGAGCTCGCTGCCACTTGGGCCCGGTATTACACCGCCGTGGGCGACCCGGCCCGCGCTGAAGCAGCCTGGCAGCAAGCCTATAGGCAAGCGTGTCAAAGCCGCTCGCGGCCGCTGCAGCTCACCTACCTGCGACAGCTGGCCGAGTTCTACGACCAACAGCGCCGCCCGGCCAGCGCTGCCTGGGCGGCGCTGGCTGCCACACGGTTGGCCGACACGCTAGCTGCTGTGCAGGGCCGTCTCAATGTGGCCTACTTCGAGCAGCAACAGGCCGAGCGGCGCCAAACCCGGCGCCTACACCGGGTGCAGGCCCAGGTTAAGGCCCGCGCCGAACGTCAGCGCGCCTTAGTAGGCGGGTTGCTAGCTGGCGTGAGCGGCTTAGCAGTTCTGGCGTGCGGGCAGTGGTACCGGCGGCGGCGCCAGCAACAAGCCCACACTATACTAGCTCACCAACATCAGTTGCTGATCCAACAGAAAGAGCAAATTGCCGAGCAAGCTGTCCAGCTAGAGGAACTGGACGCAATTAAAAATCAGTTCTTTGCCAACGTGAGCCACGAGTTGCGCACGCCCCTAACTTTGGTACTGGGCCCGCTCGACGGGCTGCTGACCGCGCCGGGCCCGCCACTACCTGCCGCCGTGCGCGAATCCGTAGCCCTTGCCCACCGCCACGCCCGCCGCCTCCAGGAACTGGTGAACCGCATCCTCGACCTGACCAAACTAGAGGCGGGCGGACTCGTGCTACGGCCAGCGCCCACCACCCTAGCGCCGCTGCTACGGCAGATAATAGCGCAGTTCGACTCGCTAGCCATCGAGCGGCGCATCGCGCTGGTAGCTCCGACCGCGCTGCCCGAAACCTTACGCCTGCTGCTCGACGCCGATAAAGTTGAGCAGGTGCTCACTAACCTGCTCATCAACGCACTCAATCACACCCCCGCCGGCGGCGCCGTGCTAGTGACCACCGCCTTGCCCGGTTTAGACGGACTTTACGCCGTAACCGTGCGCGATACTGGTCCCGGCATTGCCGCTGCCGAGCAAGCCCGGGTATTCGAACGCTTTTACCAAAGTCCGCAGCAGCAAGCGCAGGGCGGCACTGGCCTGGGTCTGGCCCTGAGTCGCGAACTAGCCACGCTGCTGGGCGGCTCGCTTACACTGGTGAGCGAGACCGGGCAGGGAGCAGCTTTCACGCTACGCTTTCCGGCCCTAGAGCTATCCACCGAAGAAGTCAGCATTAATCAGACGCAAACGGCTCCCACAGAAGGAGCGCCACCCCCAAAACTGACAAATTTTAAGCACGATGCGCGCTTGTCGGCGTCGGGCATCCGTTCGCGAGTACTGGTGGCGGAAGACCAGTCCAACTTGCGAACGTACCTAGGTACGCTGCTGGCCGCCGATTGCGATGTGCACCTAGCTGAGGACGGCCAAGCCGCGCTAGACCTGCTGGCGCGCGCGGGTACGGTCCCATTCGACTTGCTCGTGACCGATGCTATGATGCCTCGGTTGAGCGGCACCGAGCTGCTGGCCCGGCTCCGGGCAAACCCCACGTGGGCGGACCTGCCGGTGCTCATGCTTACGGCTCGCGCCGACGACGAGCACCACCGGGCCGCCCTGGCCGTGGGCGTCGACGACTACTTAACCAAGCCCTTTGTACCTACCGAGCTGCGGGCGCGGGTACGCGCCTTACTGACCCACCACCGGATTCGCCGCTCCTTCGCGGCCCTCCCAGCCGAGGCACCGCCCCCCGCTGCCCTACCTGAAGACGCGGCGCCAGCCAAGCTAGTCCTGCCCACATCAACCGCCGCGCAACTGGCGCAGTGGCAGGCACGGGTGACGCCCGTCCTCGCCGATCCTACCTTCGGCCCGGCCGAACTGGCTAGCCTGCTCTGCCTAAGCGAGCGCACTCTTTACCGCCGCCTAGGCGAATTGGTTGGCCTTACGCCCGCTGCCTGGCTACGCGAACTGCGCCTAGCTCACGCCCGCCACCTGCTCGAATCCGGAAATTTTGGCTCGGTGGTTGCCGTGGCCGAGGCCGCCGGCTTTGCTAATGCCAAGTCGTTTGGGCAACGCTACGCCGAGCGATTTGGGCGGCGGCCGGGTGACTACCGTACTTGAAGAAACTACCGAGCCGCTGCTAGGCCGGTCTACTGAGATACCAGCTGGCTGGCAATCACTTGTGGCGAGCGGTATCACATGGTCACGATTTCTGCCAAAAGCAAACGAAAAAATAATTTAAGCAAGATTGGCAGAGATTATGACCTGACTCAACGCAGAGATAGAGAAGTTTGCATGAGCATCTCACGCATCAAAAGGCTAGCTCAACCACCCGCCGTGGTACTAGCTTCTTTTCTCTTCTCGCCATGAAACACGCTTACCTCTTTCGCTTCATCGCCGTGTTGTTGGCCCTAGCATCCCCGCTGCTAGCTCGCGCCCAAAACGTAGGCATCGGCACTACTAGCCCTACCCAAACCCTGGACGTAAACGGGCAGCTGCGCGTGCGCGGCCTCTCGGGCACAAGCTCCGGCACACGCTTGCCTCAGGTGCAGGCCGATGGCACGCTGGGCCTGTTCAACCTGCCCGTCGCGGTGGGTCCAGACCCTTATAGCACTCACCCGGTGCTGCTCAACCCCAATCCGGCCGGTGGCACCGGTGGGGGCACGCTTATTCCTAACCCCACTAGTGTGGTCATAAGCGGCGGTCTAGCCTACGTAATCACAGACAGCAATACGTTGCAGGTATTCGACGTGAGTGTGCCCAGCAGTCCTGTGCTGCGCGCCACCGCTAGCACCGGCGATAGTCCTAAGTACATAGCTGTGAGCGGCAGTTTGATTTACATAGTGAACCGCTACGACGAAACTCTGCAGGTATTCGACGTGAGTGTGCCTAGCAGTCCCGTGCTGCGCGCCACCGTGAATACAAACGGCTTTCCTACCAGCGTGGCCGTGGGCAGCGGCTTAGCCTACGTAGTCACAGCCAACAATACGTTGCAGGTATTTGACGTGAGTGTACCTAGCAGTCCTGTGCTGCGCGCCACCATTAACACCGGCACCAATCCCATCGGCGTGGCCGTGAGCGGCAGCCTAGTTTATGTAGTCAACAACAGTAGCAACACGTTGCAGGTATTTGACGTGAGTGTGCCCAGCAATCCTGTGCTGCGTGCTACCGTGAGCACGGGCACTGGTCCCTACCGCGTGGCAGTGAGCAGCAGTCTGGCCTACGTAGTCAATGCTGGTAGCAACACGTTGCAGGTGTTCGACGTGAGTGTGCCTACTCGCCCCGCACTGCGTACTACTATAAGCGCGGGCACTACTCCCCTGGGTGTAGTTGTGAGCAGCAGTCTGGCCTACGTAGTCAATGCTGGCAGCAATACGTTGCAGGTGTTCGACGTGAGCATCCCCGCTAGCCCCCAGCTGCTGGGCACGGTCGGCACGGGTAATAAACCCGTCGGCGTGGCCGTGAGCGGCAACTTGGCTTATGTAACTAACCATGACGGTAGCACCTTACAGGTGTTTCAGGTAAGCAGTACGCGGGGGCTTGGCGTGCAGGCTGATGGGAGCTTAGGGCTGGCTACCACGCCGCTGCTGAGCTTAAGCGGGCAAAGCTTGAGCATTAGTAATGGTAATACCGTCACGCTACCTACTCAGCCCGGCGACAACCTAGGTAACCATACGGCCACCCAGAACCTGGACCTAGCTAGCTACCAACTCGTCGGTCAAGGCGGTAGCCAGGGCCTAGCCATTAGTAGCAGTGGTAACGTGGGCATTGGCACCATGACTTCCGCGGCCAAGCTCGACGTGAATGGTAGCCTGCGCTTGGCCGTGCGCGTGTGCCCCGTCAACTCGCCGCAGCCCTACGCCCTGACGGCCGGTGATATAGCCTTCAGTATTTTCAAAGTGCAGAACGGGGCTTTTTCCCCTATTTTACTTTTGCCAGCCGCGGCCGGGCAGGTCGAAGGACAGGAACTAACCATTCTTACGACGGCTACTACTTCCGTAACGATAGCTGGCTCCAATACCGATAATATTACTAGTGTGACGATGCCCCCCTTTGGCAATAATGGCCTGCACGCGGTAAAATACGTGTGGGCCCTTGCGTCAGCAGGCGCGGGCTACTGGGTACGGGTGCAGTAGTCAGCGAGTCATTATGGGTTTGCGGAAAAGAAAATGTCTCAATTGGTGCCGCGAGAACCAGCACAAGCTTTCGCCGGCAGCCGGCCTGTAATTAATTACAGCGGGTTCCTAGTCAGTATACAGGTTGTAGAGATGCGACCCTTCGCGTGTCGGCGCTGGAACAAATTTGTTCAACCAGGAGATGCGAAGGGTCACGTTTCTACAAGCTGTACACCAACTCTGAATTTGCTCTAAAAGCTTAGTCTCTATATGCGCATGAAAACAATGCTCCTCTACTTCTTGGCCCTAACTCCGACTGCTAGTTTTGCCCAAGTGCTTAGCACTACCTCCGGCATCGGTATCACAATCCAAGGCGGTGCGATGCTATATGTGGCGGGCGGGCTGCAAAACAGCACTGGTAGTACGCTCACAAACGGTGGTACCGTGCAGCTGACCGGCGACTTAACCAACGCCGGCACCCTTACTTCGCCTGGGATGCTGCTGTTCAGTGGCACTACTGACCAAGCTTTTTCGCCGGGCGCAGCTACTGTAGGCAGCCTGACGCTCCGTAACACCGGGGCCGTGACAGCCAACCGCCTCCTGCTCTTACAAGACCTAATGGTGAGCGGTACCCTCACGCTAGTCCAAGGCTTAGTGCGCACCCAGGGCCTGGCTCCCGGCAGTCCCCTGGTCACACTGAGCCTCCCCGATGGGGGGCGAGTGGTAGGCGAGGCCGCGGGCCAGTACGTGCAGGGCCGCCTGGCAGTGATGCGTATTGCGCTAAATGCCAGCACTGGTTCGGTGGACTTTACCAACGGCATGGTAATCAATCCTAATGGCCAAGATATAGGACCCGTCACTGTCACACGCACGGCAGGCCTGCAAACGGGTGGGGTGAGCTACGGCCAAAACGTGGGTGGTACTGCCAAAGGTATTGACCGGACATGGCAGGTAGTTGCTGCCCAGCAGCCTAGCGCCGTCGCCCCCATCTCGCTCACCGTAAGCTGGGTCAGCGACGACGATAATGGTTTTGATCCCACCCAGCCCACGCAGCTTTGGCGCGCTGACCAAGCTAATGGTCCATGGGCGTCGCAGGGTGCTCCGGCCAGCGCTAGCGCCCGCTCCTTCACGGCTAACGCCGCGCAATTAGGTGTGCTCACCGTGAGCAACACCAGCCAGCCGCTGCCCGTGACGCTGGTTACTTTTATGGCTCAACGTCAGGGAAACGATGGGCTGCTACAATGGATAACGGCTTCGGAGCTGCGCAATGCGTATTTCGAGGTGGAAAGCGCCCCAGATGGTATTGCCTTCCGCCCCGTGGGCCGCTTGGCTGGCCAGGGTAGAAGCAGTCAGGCGCACGCCTATCAGTTTGTGGATGCCAACCTGACACGCTATGCTGTGGCCCAGGTCTATTACCGCCTGCGCCAGGTCGATGTAGATGGAACTAGCACTTACTCGCCTATACGTACGGTGCAGGTGCCGCGCGCCGCGAACTTGCTGGTGCAGGCATATCCCAATCCGTCGGCCCTAAGACAGGATGTGGCGCTGGCTCTATGTACCGATCAGGTCGGGCCGGCTACACTTAGTCTCCTTGATGTACTGGGTCACCAATTAAGCCAGTATAAGGTAACACTATCCACTGGTACCACTACTTGGTCCTTACCTGAAAGTAGCCAGTTAGCAACGGGGGTGTATATACTGCGCATACAGCAAGGTGTTCATCAGCAAAGTGTTAAGATAGTTCGCCATTAATGTGGGTGTCTTGTCCGGAAATAAGTTGACAGTTTTTCACCCTAAATACTGTCCTCATGCAAGACCACATTCAAGATCTGCTGCAACGCTTTCAGTACAGCGAGCAACTGCGAGAAACGGCCGTGTTCCGGATTCTCTTCGGCGGCGAAGAACCAAGCCAGGTCATGGCTGATTTGGATATCCATAACAGCTACACGCTGCGAAATTGGGTAAGCTTGTACCAGCGCAAGATCCAAACGGGTCTGCTTACTTTACCTGCCATGACGACTACACAAAAGTAGGAAGTGCAGGCTTTAAAGCAGCGCAATGCCGAACTTGAACAGGCCTTGCAGCAAGCCAACCTCTTGATTCTGGCGCTGAATACCATGATCGAGGTGGCAGAGAAAGAACTCAAGATCCCGATCCGAAAAAAGTCTGGCACCAAACAGTACAAAAGCTCCGTTACAACGAGATTGCCAAGGTGAGCGTCGGCCGCCTTTGCCAGCTGTTTGGTGTGAGCCGACAAGCTTTTCACCAGCGTGAACACTACACCCAACAGGCCCATAGCCAGTCCATGCTCGTTTTGGACTTGGTGGTAGCGCTACGCAAGCAGATTCCCGGTCTAGGAACCCGCAAACTCTACCTGTTATTGCAAGAGCCGTTTGCGCAAAGTGGGATTCGAATGGGACGAGATAAATTGCACGGATTGCTGCAAGCCCATGGCCTTACGCTCCGGCACAAGCGGTCAGCACCCAAAACCACGAACTCAGCGCATGGCTTGCAGAAATATCCTAACCTGTTGTCAGATCAGTTGATCACAGCGCCCCAGCAAGTATGGGTCTGCGACATCACCTACCTGTGTATCGGGCTGGGCTTCGGCTATTTATCGTTGATCACCGATGCTTACTCCAAACTGATTGTGGGCTACTGTTTGCATCCCTTGCTGACCAGCGAAGGCTGTTTAAGAGCGCTGGAGATGGCCTTGCAGCAGCCCAAAGCAACGACGCTGATTCATCATTCGGATCGGGGAAGTCAGTATTGCAGTTTCCTCTATATCCGCAAACTCAAGGAAGCCGGTATTGCGATCAGCATGAGCCAGTACGGAGACCCCTACGAAAATGCGATTGCCGAACGGGTGAATGGCATTCTAAAGACGGACTTTCGACTGAATCAGGTCTTTACTAGCTTTGAAGAGGCCGCTCGGGCAGTGGAGCGAAGCATTCACAACTATAACCATCTGCGTCCCCATATGAGCTGTGACTACTTAACGCCCGTAGCAGCACATAGCAAGGATCAACCGCTGAAAAAACATTGGAAACCCAAGCGATATAACAGTCAAAGAGCACCCACTAAATCTGTTTGACTTCATTAAATTTTGCCTTCGAAACTGTCAACAAAATTTCAGGATCAGACAACGGTCAACTTATTTTCGGACGAGACACCTGGTAACCCTGGTGAGTAGCTTTCAACAGCAGGGCGTTCACTTCGTCAGCTTGCAGGACCACCTAGATACTACGACGGCTCAGGGTCGGCTCATGTTTAACCTGTTTGCCTCCTTGGCCGAGTTTGAGCGCGACCTTATCCGGGAACGGACCCGCGCCGGCCTGACGGCGGCGCGGGCGCGGGGCCGGCAGGCCGGCCGGCCCAAAGGCTTATCAAAAGAGGCATTCTCCAAAGCCCAGGCCGATAAAACGCTCTATTTGCAGCAGGACAAGACGGTCGCCGAAATCGGCCAACTCCTTGGGGTAGGGCGGGCGACTATCTACCGCTACCTGGCCCACTTAGGCGTCGCAACGGGAGGAAGCCCATCCGCGACGGCTGCGTAGCGCCCTTGCACGGTTTCGGCAGGTATGCGCTGTCAACGCGCACGACAGCAGGTCCGTGCGGCCGGCCCCTTTGCCTGTCCCTTCGAGCAGTCGCGTCACGTCTGGAGCGAAGCCTGATTATGCTAGCCCGGCCCGGCAGCCGTAAAGCTGACGTGGGAAACGCCGTCTGCGCTGTCCAGCCACCGGTAGGCCGGGCTACCAATTCCCGTTAGATTTCGGGCGTAGCTTGGCACGGCCTAACCCCTGAGCCGTTCGATTGTGAAAATTCTAATTGTGGAAGATGAGCCCACCCTGCGCACTTCGCTGGTGGCCCACCTGCAAAGCGACGGCTACCGCTGCGAGGAAGCCGCCACCTACGCCCAGGCCCACGAGAAAATCAAGCTCTACCGCTACGACTGCGTACTCGTGGACCTGACCCTACCCGGCGGCGACGGCCTGGACCTGGTACGTACCCTCAAAGCCGACCAGTCCCCCGCCGGCGTACTCATCATCTCGGCTCGCGGGGCGCTCGACGACAAAGTGTGGGGCCTGAAACTAGGCGCGGATGACTACCTCACCAAGCCTTTCCACCTGGCCGAGCTGACGGCCCGCGTCCAGGCCATTCTGCGCCGCCGGCAGTTTCAGGGCCATAACGCGTTACGCTTCCGGGCCCTAACCGTGCTACCCGACCGGGCCCAGGTGCTGGTGGGCGAAGCGCCCCTAACGCTCACGCGCAAGGAATACGAGCTGCTGCTCTACTTCCTGGCCAATCCCAACCGCCTGCTCACCAAGGAAAGCATCGCCGAACACCTGTGGGGCGACGCAGCCGATACGTCGGATTCGTTCGACTTTATTTACAACCACCTAAAAAATCTCCGCAAAAAGCTGCAAGAGAAAGGGGCCGTGGACTACATCCGCACGGTGTACGGGCTGGGCTACGAGCTGAGCGCCGAATGAAGCTGCTGGCCACTACCACCCGCTACTATCTGCTGCTGGCAGCCTTGCTCTTTGCCGCCGGCACGGCCGCGCTCTACGCGGGGCTGGTGTGGGCGCTACGCACGGAAATGGAGGAAAAGCTCGTCACCGAACGGGGCTACCTCACGCCCATCTTGCAGCGCACCGGGCGGCTGCCCCTGCCCCTGGGTGACCAGCGCACGCTGAGCCGCCACCCCCGCCCGGCCGGCTTCAGCGACACGCTGGAATACGACCCGGTGGGGCGGCGCTGGGAGCCGTTCCGGCAGCTGCACTTCCCGGTGCAGGTAAAAGGGGTGACCTATTGGGTGACGCTGCGCAAGTCGCTGCTCGAAAACGACAGTCCCCTGGGCGTGGTGCTCTCCGTGCTGGCCGCCGTGCTCATTGGCCTGCTACTGAGCCTGGCCGCGCTCAACCGCTGGCTGTCGGGCCGGCTCTGGCAGCCGTTTCACCAGACACTGGCCGCCCTGCGCGGCTACGAGCTGCAACGTCAGCCCGCCACCCTGCGCCTGCCCGCCACTGGCATTGACGAGTTTACGGAACTCAATCAGGCCCTCACGCAGCTGAGCGAACGGCTGGGGGCCGAGTATCAGTCGCTCAAGGAATTCACCGAAAACGCGGCGCACGAAACCCAAACGCCGCTGGCTATCCTCCAGGCCAAGCTGGAACGCCTGCTGCAACTGGGGGCCCGCAACGCGGAAATGGCCCCGCTGCTGCGCGACGCGTACGGCGCGACGCTGCGCCTCTCGCGCCTGCACCAGGGCCTGACTCTGCTCAGCAAGATTGAAAACGGCCAGTTTCCGGACGCCGTGCCCCTGCGACTGGCGGAAGTGGTGGCCGAAAAGCTGGGGCTGCTGGAAGAACTGGTGAGCGGCAAAGAACTTACGCTGACGTATGAGGCGGCCGACCCCGTGCCGGTGCGCATGCACCCGGCCCTGGCCGATTCACTGGTGGTGAACCTGCTGCAAAACGCCATCAAGCACAATCACCCCGGCGGCACGCTGACCGTGCGGCTCGGCCCGCACGCGCTGGAAGTTCGCAATACCGGCCCCACCCTCTCGGGTGACCCCAGCCGGTATTTCGAGCGGTTCCAGAAGCAGCTGCCCGGCTCGCCCTCGCCGGGCCTCGGCCTGTCCATCGTGCAGCAGGTGTGCCGCCACTACGGCTTCGGGCTGCGCTACACCTACGAGCCGGCCACGGGGCTGCATGTGCTGCACGTCAGCACCTACGGCCTTGATTAAACGGGTGGTGAGGCTGTTATATTACCGGCAGGAACGACCAAACGATTGGTGCGAAATCTGCCGCTTAGCAACAACAGCCACCGGACCCTTGCGCTTGAATGGGTGGGCAGGGCACGGAGCCGTAGGAGCAGTACACGCAGCAGTCGCCGGCCAGCGGCTTCAGGACCGTGTGGCAACTGGTGCATTCGTAGAACCATTGGCAGGCGTCGGTGGGCATCTGTTCGGCCTGCGCGTGTTGGCAAACCGGGCAGGTTAGGACAGAGGTAAGCAAAGGGGCTTTTGGTTCGGCGGTAAGCATGGGCGAGGGGATTAGAGCATGTAGACAATATCGGACGCACTGGTGGGGTAGGCAAAGACCAGTTTTTGCAGCTCGCGGGCCGGCAGCTTGGCGTGCATGGCCACGGCGAACAGGTTGATTACCTCGTCGGCGTCGGGGCCGAGCAGGTGCGCCCCGAGCACCTGGCCGCTGCCTTCTTCCACCAGCACCTTGTAAGCTGAAACCGGTTCCCGCAGGCGGCGGGCGGTGAACCAGTCGGTGGTGAGTTCGCTTTTGGCGGTGAATTTCAGCCCTTGCCGGGTGGCTTCGGCTTCCGTTAGGCCCACCGCCGCCAGCGGCGGGTGAGAAAACACTGTTGTGGGCACCACGCCGTAGGCAATGGGCGTGTGGTTGCCCTTGAGCAGGTTGCTGGCCGCCACGAACGCCGCTTTGGCCGCGACCGGCGTCAGGGGCAGGCCCGAGGCCGCCGCGTCGCCCACGGCGTACACGTCGGGATGGGAGGTGCTTTGCAAGAACTCATTGACGGTGACCCCCGCAGGCCCATACGCAATGCCGGCCCGGTCCAGGTCCAGCGCGGCCAGGTTGGGTTCGCGGCCGGCCGCGTGGACGGCCAGCGCGGCCGAGTAGTTCACGACGTGCCCGCCCGATTCGGCCCGCAGCCGCAAGCGCCCGCCCGGCTCCTGCGCGATGCCGGTTAGGACCGTATCCAGCACCACCTCAATGCCGGCCTCGCGGGAAGCCGTGACCAGGTGGGCCACCAGGTCCGCGTCGAAGTGCACCAGGGGCCGCGCTCCCCGGTGCAGGATGCGGGCGGCGACCCCGCAGCGGGCCACCAGGTGGGCAAATTCGAAGGCGATGTACCCGCCGCCAATCAGCGTCAGGTCGGCCGGCAGCTCCGCCAGCTCCAAAAAGGCCGTGCTGTCCACTAGCAATTCTTCGCCCGGAATGCCGAGCGGCCGGGGCCGCGCCCCCGCCGCGATGATGAACTGCTTCGCCCGCAGCTCCTGGTCGCCCACCTGCACCGTGTGGGAGCCAGTAAAACGGGCCAGGCCGTGGTACGTGCCGATGCCGGCTTTCTGCAAGCTGGCTTCGCGGGCAGCGGGCACCTTGCCGGTAAAGCTGTTTTTGAAGCGCATCAGGTCGGCCCAGGCCACCGTCGCGGCCGTGTCCAGGCCGTGGCCCAGCAGTTGCCGGGAGCGGGCCACCGTTTCGGCCGCGCCGATGAGCACCTTTTTGGGGTCGCAGCCGCGCAGGGCGCAGGTGCCGCCGAAGGGCAGCACGTCCACGATGGCCACGCGCTTGCCAGCCGTGGCGCATTTCTGCGCGGCCGTGGTGCCCCCTTCGCCCGTTCCGATAACGAGCACGTCAAATTCTCTCGTTTCCATTAGCGGGGCGCGTTGGCGGGCAGGATGTGGTAGCCGGTGCCGTTGATGGCTTGCGCGACCTGCGCGGCGGGGCTTGTGGCCGCGTCGAAGCGGACTTGCGCGGTGCCCTGGTCGTAGGAGACGGTCACGGCCTGCACCCCCGGCAGCTGCTGCACCGCGTGCTCGACGTGTTTCGCGCAAGCGTCGCAACTCATGCCCCCGATGCGGTAATTCGCCGTTTGCCACACCGGAACGGCCCCGGTGGTGGCCACGGTGGCTGCCGGTACGGCCGCCGTCGGGTACAGACGCGCCCCGTAGTAAGGGAAGGCCAGCAGCGCCGCCGCCAGCCCGGTCACGACCCCTAAAAAACCCTTGGATTGCAGCACGGAAGGTTTGACGTCCACGGCGCAGCCGCAGTCATCAGCCGGCCGGGGCTTGAGCTGCTGATACCAGGCGAAGCCCAGCACGCCCACAGTGAGCGCAATAAAGTAGGGCCGGAAGGGTTCGAGCCAGGAGAAGGACGAGGCCACGCCGCCCAGCCCGCCCACGACGGCGAGCAAGGGGGTGATGCAACACAGCGAGGCGGCCAGCGCGGCCAGCAGGCCCGCGCCCACCAGGGGCTTGTCGGCGGAGGAAGGGGACTGGTTCATGAGGCGGGTTGGGGAGTGAGCGCGGCCGATAAGCCGGCCAGCAGCGGTTGCAGGATGGGCAAATGGGGCGGGCTGAGGGCATAGAACACCGTCTGGCCAACCTTGTGGGCGTGCAGCACACCGCCGTCTTTGAGCTTGCGCAGGTGCTGCGAGACGGCTGAGACGGTCATTTGCAGCACGTCGGCGATGTCGCACACGCACAGCTGTTGTTCTTCCGCCAGTAAAAACAGGATTTTCAGGCGCACCTCGTTGCCGGCCAGGGCCAGCACGGAGGCCAGCGACTGAAGGGTCGGCTCGACGTGCGCCAAGCGCGTTTGGCAGTGCTGAATGTGAGCGGTGTCGGCAAATACCCGGATACACGCGGTAGCTTTCATGAAAACGATTTTTGCAAAGGTAGCATTCGCTTAATTAAGCAAAAACTAAAACAAAAAGTTCACTTCATTGCCTTCAGGCCGCTGTGCTTCGTGTCGAACCTTCAGCTACCCTCAATGACGCTGTACATCTGCACCAAATTTTTAAGCAAAGCCGCCCGCCCGGCCGCGGCATAGGCTCCGCATAGATTTGGCCCATAGCCTTGCACCGGCAACGCCGGGGCGGGGCAGAAACGCGCCGCTGCACCGGACGCGCCACCGCCCACTACGGCCATTTTTCAGCGGGCCCAGCCCCGCTTCCACGAGCTGCTGCGCGCATGTTTGACAAGATAATCCACTTCTCCATCCACAACAAGCTGGTCATCGGCTTTCTGGTGCTGCTGCTCGTGGTGTGGGGCGGCTACTCGGTCACCCAGCTGCCCATCGACGCGCTGCCCGACATCACCAACAACCAGGTCCAGGTCAACACCATCTCGCCCGCGCTGGCCACCCAGGAGATTGAGCAGACCGTGACCGCGCCCATCGAACTGGCCCTGGCCAACGTGCCGGGCGTTATCGAGGTGCGCTCCATCTCGCGCTTCGGCCTCTCCAACGTCACCATCGTCTTCCGCGAGGACATGGACCCCTACCGGGCCCGCCAGCTGGTGAGCGAGAAGCTGCTCGACGCCATCCAGCAGATTCCCCCCGGCTCGGGCACGCCCGAGCTGGCCCCCATCAGCACCGGCCTGGGCGAAATTTACCAGTACGTGCTGCACCCCGCCCCGGGCTACGAGCGGCAGTTCAGCGCGATGGACCTGCGCACCTTGCAGGACTGGACCGTGCGCCGGCAGCTGGCCGGCATCGCCGGGGTGGCCGAAATCAACGGCTTCGGCGGCTACCGCAAGCAGTACGAGGTGGCCGTGAACCCGCAGCGCCTGCGCCAGGTGGGCATCACCATGAGCGAGCTATTGATGGCCTTGCAGGGCAGCAACCGCAACACCGGCGGGGCCTACATTGAGAAGGGCCCCCGGGCCTACTTCATTCGCGGCCTGGGCCTCGTTAAAAGCCTCGACGACGTGGCCCGCACGGTGGTGGTCGTGCGGGGCCGCACCCCGGTGCTGGTGCGCGACGTGGCCCAAGTGCGCTTCGGCGCGGCCGTGCGCTACGGCGCCATGACCCGCAATACCGAGGGCGAGGTGGTAGGCGGCGTGATTCTCATGCTCAAAGGCGAAAACTCCAACCAGGTGGTAAGCCGGGTAAAGGAGCGCATGGTCCAGGTGCAGCAGTCTCTGCCCAAAGGCGTCATTATCGAGCCCTTCTTGGACCGCTCCGACCTGATTGGCCGGGCCATCCACACTGTCACCCGCAACCTGGAGGAAGGCGCGCTGATTGTGATTTTCGTGCTCATCCTCTTCCTCGGCAACTGGCGCGCCGGGCTGGTCGTGGCCTCGGTCATCCCACTGGCCATGCTCTTCGCCATCAGCCTGATGAACCTGTTCGGCGTGTCGGGCAACCTGCTCAGCCTCGGGGCCATCGACTTCGGCCTGGTGGTGGATGGCGCGGTTATCATTGTCGAGGCCATCGTCTCGCGGGTGGCCCACGGCCGGCCCGCCGGCTCCCCCGCGCTGACCCATGCCGAGATGGACGCGGCCGTGTACGATTCGGCCCACCGCATCCGGCAGTCGGCCTCGTTCGGGGAAATCATCATTCTGATGGTGTACCTGCCCATCCTGGCGCTGGCCGGCATCGAGGGCAAGATGTTCCGGCCGATGGCCGAAACCGTAGCCTTCGCCATCATCGGGGCCCTGCTGCTCTCGCTCACCTATGTGCCCATGATGGCCGCGCTGGCGCTCAGCCGCAAAGCGGACACCAAGCAGACGTTTTCCGACCGGCTCATGGCGCGGGTGCAGCGGGCCTACACGCCGCTGCTGGCTGCCTCGCTGCGCCACCGTACCGTGGTGCTCAGCCTCTCCGTGGCCCTTCTTACGGGCGCTTACCTACTCTTCCGCACCCTGGGCGGCGAGTTTATTCCCACGCTCGATGAGGGCGACATGGCCATTGAACTACACATGCCCACCGGCACCGCCCTCGGCCAGACGGTGGCCACTACCGGCCAGGTCGGGGCCATTCTGCGCCGGCAGTTCCCCGAAGTGAAGAGCGTAGTGAGCCGCATCGGCGTGGCCGACATTCCCACCGACCCCGACCCCATCGAGGTGGCCATGGTCACCATCTTGCTCAAGCCCCAGACCGAGTGGACCTCGGCCAGCACCCGCGAGGCGCTGGCCGAGAAGATGCAAAAGGCCTTGGCGGTGTTGCCCGGCGTGAGCTACGAGTTTTCGCAGCCCATTCAGCTGCGCTTCAACGAGCTGATTTCCGGGGCCCGGCAGGACGTAGCCGTGAAAATCTACGGCGAAGACCTGGCCCGCCTGGCCACCCTCGGCGCCCAGGCCGCCGCCCTTATCGCTCCCATCAGCGGGGCGCAGGACGTGGCCGCCGAGCGCACCGCCGGCCTGCCCCAAATCACGGTGGCCTTTAACCGCGACCGGCTGGCCCAATATGGCTTGAGCGTGAGCGAGGTATCCGACGTGCTGGCCACGGGCTTTTCCGGGGCCACGGCCGGCACGGTCTACGAAGGGGCCAAGCGCTTCGATTTGGTGCTGCGCCTCGACTCTGCCCACCACACCGGCATCGACGACGTGCGGGCCCTGCCCGTGGCCCTGGCCGACAGCAACCAGGTGCCTCTCGGCGAAGTGGCGCAAATCGACCTAAAGGATGGCCCGGCCCAGATTTCCCATGAGGACGGCAAGCGCCGCATCACCGTGGGCCTGAACGTGCGGAGCCGCGACGTGCAAAGCGTGGTACAAGACATTCAGGCGGTCCTAGGTAAGCAGCTGCCTTTGCCGCCCGGCTACTACATCCGCTACGGCGGGCAGTTTCAGAACCTCATCGAGGCCCAGCAGCGGCTGAGCATCGCCGTGCCCGTCGCGCTAGCCCTCATCTTCATCCTGCTCTTTTTTACCTTCGGCTCGCTGAAAGAGTCGCTGCTGATTTTCACGGCCATTCCGCTCTCGGCCATCGGCGGGGTGGTGGCGCTGTGGGCGCGGGGCCTGCCGTTCAGCGTGTCGGCCGGCGTGGGCTTCATCGCCCTGTTCGGGGTGGCCGTGCTCAACGGCATCGTGCTCATCGGTGAGTTCAACCGCCTCGAAGCCGACGGCGTGCACGATGTGCTGGAGCGCGTGCGGCTGGGCACCGCGGCCCGCCTGCGGCCGGTGATAATGACGGCGGCCGTGGCTTCATTGGGTTTCTTGCCGATGGCGCTGTCGAATACGGCCGGCGCCGAAGTGCAGCGTCCGCTGGCCACTGTGGTCATCGGCGGCCTGGTTACGGCCACGCTGCTCACGCTCGTCGTGCTACCGATTCTCTACAGCCTCTTTCTCAAAGGGGGGCGCGGAACTGCTGCTGCAAGCCCGGGCGAAACGGAAGCTGCGCCAACCTCCCCTCCACCAGGAATCATGCGATGCAGACCACCGGGTTGGTGCTCCTGCTCGCGCTGAGCAGCTGGTTGCTGCCCACCCGCAGCTACGGACAGACGCAACCCGGTCCCACGCCCCTCACGCTGGACGCGGCCCTGAACCAGGCCCTGCGCAGCAACCCTGGCATTCAGAGCGCCAACTTTTCGGTACAGCAGCAGCAGGCGCTGCTCGGCACCGCCGTGGAGCCGGGCCGCACCAGCTTCAGCTACAGCTACGACAACAACGCGGTGCTGCTCGGCAACAAAACCTACGGCGTCGCCCAGAGCTTCGAGTTCCCCACCGTCTACACGCGGCAGGCCAAGGCCCTGCGCCAGCAGGTGGCCCTGAGCGAGCGCACCCGCGCCCTCACCCAGGCCGGGCTGCGCCGCGACGTGCAGGCGGCGTATTACCAGCTCGCCTACGGGCAGGCCCGCCTGCGGCTGCTCACCAACCAGGACAGCCTCTACCGGGACTTCGCCCGCGCCGCCGCCGTGCGCTACCGGCTCGGCGAAGCGGCCTACCTAGAACAGGTATCGGCCGCCGCCCGCGCCCGCGAGGTGGAGGTGGCCCACCGCCAGGCCGAGGCCGACCGCCGCATCTTCGACCGTGAACTCCAGCGCGTGCTCGGGGCTCCTCAGGCCGTCGCCCTGCCCGCCGACGCCTTGCGTAAGCTGCCGCTGCCCCCGGCCCTGACCGATACGACCCTGGCCCGTGACAACCCGACCCTCGCCCTTTTTCAGCAGCAGCTCGTGGTGGCCCAGGCCCAGCAGCGCGTGCTCAAAGCCCGCAACCTGCCCGACTTCTCGGCCGCCTACAACCAGCAGACCCAGGCCGGGGAAGGCGGCTACTATGGCTACGGCGTGGCTATCAACGTGCCCCTCTTCTCCCGCGCCCAGCGCAGCCGCGCCCAGGCCGGGGAGCTGGCCATCCGGGTGGCCGAGGCCGACCTGGCCAACACCCGTAATAACGTGCAAACGGCCTTTATTCAGCAGGTGCAGGCAGTGAGCAAAGCCGACGAGGCGCTACGCTACTACGAAAGCGCGGGGCTGGGACAGGCCCGCGAAATCGTGCGCGTGGCCGAAAAGAGCTACCGCGCCGGGGAGGTGGGCTACGTGGAGTACGTGGCGGCCCTCACGCAGGCCTACGGTATCCGCGGCCAGTACCTCGACGCGCTGAACGGCTACAACCAAAGCATCATCACCCTGACCTACCTGCTCGGTCGCTACTAGCGCCGGCAGCCGCCCCCTTGCCATGACGTTTACCTATTCCACCATGGGCCGCTTGCTCATTTGTTCGCTGCTACTGGCCGGCTGCGGCCAAAAAGACGCCGACGACGGCGACAACAAAGCACCCGCGGCCGCCAAAGCCGCCGACCCGCCGCTGGACCCCAACCAGGTGCAACTGTCCGAAAACCAGGTGCGGGCTATTAATCTCCGGCTGGGCCGCTTCACCACCCAGGACGTGAGCAACGTGGTCAAGGCCACCGGCTCGCTCAGCCTGCCGCCGCAGCGCCGGGCCAGCGTGAGCGCCTACCAAGGCGGCATCATCCGCGCCCTGCCCGTCACCGAGGGCCAGGCCGTGCGCCAGGGCCAGGTGCTGGCCGAACTGGAAAACCCGGATTTCGTGCAGCTCCAGCAGGACTACCTCACCCAGCGCGACCAGTTCGTGTTTCTCGAAGCCGACTACCACCGTCAGAAGGCCTTGTTGGCCGAGCAGGTGGGCGTGGCCAAGAACGTGCAGCAGACCGCCGCCAACTACAACGCCGCCCGCGCCACCCTGCGCAGCCTGGAAAGCCGGCTCACCACCCTGGGCATTGCCCTGGGGCCGCTGCGCGCTGGCCGCCTCGTGAGCCGCATTCCGGTTAAGTCGCCACTCGCCGGGCGCCTGCGCTACCAGCCGGGGCTAGCCCTCGGGGCCTCGGTTTCGCCGGCGGGCCCGTTGTTTGAGGTGCTAGACACCCACCGGCTGTTCGTGGAGTTGCAAGTGTTCGAGCAGGATTTCGGCAAGGTGCGCGTGGGCCAGGCCGTGCACGTCACCTTTCCCAGCCTGCCCGGTCTGCCCGCTACCAAGGCCAAGGTGTCCTACATCGACCCGGCCTTTAACGCCGCCACCAAAACCGTGAAGGTGCGTGCGCTCATCGAAGCCAACCGCAACGAGCAGCTGCTGCCCGGCCTGTTCGTCAACGCTGTCATCGACGTGGACCCGACCGCCGCGCCCGCCGCCGTGGCCACCGTGCCCGACGCGGCCATCGTGCCCGAAGGCGAGGCCAGCTACCTCTATACGCTGGTCAAAACCCGCCACGAGGACACGGGCAACGAGTACATCTACGAAAAGCACGAGGTGCGCACCGGGGCCGCCGCCAAGGGCTTCACCGCCGTGACGCCGGTCGATAAGCTGCCCGCCAACGCTCAAATCGTGGTTAACGGGGCCTTTTATCTACAGGCCCAGCAAGACAAGGGCAGTGGTGAAAAGAGCGACGGCGACTAGTTCAATTAGGGGTTAGCGTTGGTAAGTAGACAAAGAATCAAGGCAAGCACCTATAAGTCTGTTCAACAAATTTTTCGTCAATGGGTAGCTTGAGGATTCTGCGGTTGCCAAGCCTCGCGGTGCTCGAAGGAAAAGGAGCACAAAAACGATGGTAGTGTCGAATAAAAAAGGAAATCTTTCCATTTCAAAACGGATTACCTATCGCTTGTAGATAGCTAGCCGGCTAATTTCTCCGCGTTCGTTAAACGTGAAAATATCCACTATTGACGCGATTTCGCCTGCTTCGAGCTGCACTTCAAACTCGACCACACAGGTCAAGCCATCCGCATAGTAGCGGGCATTGATGATAAGCCGATTTTTACTTTTTACGTGGGCAAGATAGCCAGCCCGAATCGCTTCCCGGCCAGTACGAGGTTCTATAGGAGAGATAGGTATCCACTCAGCCTCCTCTGCAAAGAGGTCCGCCATGCTGTTATAATCCACCGCATTGGACAGATTTATGTACTGTTTGGCAATGCCTTTAACGTCGGGGAGAGTATTCATTAGTCGCTGATAGCTAAGATTCAACCCATTATTAAACTTCAAATAGCCTGTAAGATTACTACGTTTTGCTGCTTACGAAGCCCTATTTAAGCCTCATCAGGAGCAGCCGCGCCATTTAACTACGAATTCGGAGAATTCCCCTTTAACACCACGCTATGTAGCGCCTTACCGTCATTGTTTGCCTACTTAGTAACGCAACCCCGATTAAGGCGGTGGGTAAGTCCCGGTCAGTTCTTGCGCTGGTGAGAAACCCCTTGCTGTTCCGCTCACGCCCATCTCTTCTGTTCCGGCGCTCATGAATGAATCTACGCTGCTGCGGCGCGGCATCGCCCTGGAACACGCCACCCTGGGCTGGAACGTGCTGGGGGTGGCCGTGCTTGCCTGGGCGGCTCCGGCGGCCCACTCCGTGGCCCTCGTGGGCTTCGGCTTGGATACGCTGCTGGAAATCGGGGCCTCGACCGTGGTACTGTGGGAATTGCGCGGCACGGGGGGCACCCGGCAGGCACCCGCGCTGCGCTGGCTGAGCGGGGCATTTCTGGCGCTGGGCCTGTACCTGGTGGCGCAAAGCGGCTGGAGCTGGGCCCAGGCCGTCCACCCGGCGCCGTCGGCGTTGGGCGTGGGCTGGGTAGCCCTCACCTGCGTGCTCATGCTGGCCCTGGCCTGGGGCAAGCACCGCACCGGCCGGCAGCTGCGCAACCCCGTGCTGCAAACCGAAGGGCGCGTGACCTTGGTGGACGCGGCCCTGGCGGGGGCCGTGCTGCTGGGCCTGGGGCTGAACGCCTGGCGGGGCTGGTGGTGGGCCGATACGGTCGTGGGCCTGGGCCTGGCCGGCTACTGCTTCTGGGAAGCCCGCCACGCCTGGCAGGAAGCCCGCGCCCTCGCCGGCACCACCTAATTTAAGCCATTACACGCCCCTACCCATGAGAAAATTCTTCCTCTACGTGGCCCTGGCCGTGGCCGCGACGCTGCCCGGCTTTTACCTGCGCCTGACCGGCACCCACGTGGCCCCGGTGCTGGAGGCCGCCATTTTCTTCGTCGCCATCCTCGGCGCGGGCTTCCTGCTCTCGTGGGGTGCCGAGGCGGCCGAGGAGCACATCTCGCAGGGCCTGGTCATTGGCGTGCTGGCGTTGGTCACGGTGCTGCCCGAGTACGCCGTCGATTTGTACTACACCTACCAGGCGGGCCTGCACCCCGGCTCGGCCTACGCCGGCTTTGCCGCCGCTAACATGACCGGCGCTAACCGCCTGCTCATCGGCGCGGGCTGGCCGCTTATCGTAGGGCTCTACTGGTGGCACAGCGGCCGGCGGGCCGTGGCCCTTAACTGGGACAACGCGGCCGAAATCGCCTACCTGGCCCTGGCCAGCCTCTATTCCTTCGTCATCGTCTGGAAGGGCAGTATCGGCTTCGTGGATTTCGTGGTCCTGGTCGGCATTTTCGCTGCCTACCTCTGGCGGATAAGCCAGCTGTCCAAAGCCGACCATGATGAAGCCGCAGAAGTGGAAGATGACGACGAAGTCGGCCTGGCTGCCGCCCTGGCCACTCTACCGGTTCACCAGCAGTGGCTGATTATGGGCGGACTAACAGTGGTGGCCGTGGCCGTCATCGTCATGGCCGCCGAGCCCTTCGCCGAAGCCCTGCTGGCCGCCGGCCGCGCCCTCGGCGTGAACCAGTTCCTCTTGGTGCAGTGGGTAGCGCCCTTCGCCAGCGAGGTGCCCGAAGTGGTGCTGGTGGTGCTCTTCGTGCTCAATAATCGCCCCACGGCCGCCCTCGGGGCTTTGGTTAGCGACAAAATCAACCAGTGGACCTTGCTCGTGGGCATGATTCCGGTGGTCTATGCCCTCGGCGCCGGCCACTTAACCGGCTTCCCGCTCGACGCCCGTCAGCACGAGGAGTTTTTTCTCACCGCCGCCCAGTCCCTGTTCGCCGTGGCCCTGCTCTTGCGCCTGCGGCTGAGCTTAACCAGCGCTGCCATCCTGTTGGTCCTGTTCGGCGGGCAGTTTGTCCTGGCGTGGGTGTTTCAGCACGACGAGGCCCGTAGCGTGCGGCTGCTCGCCGGCATGGGGTGGGGGTACATCGCGCTGGCTGCGGGGCTGTTCTGGTGGAATCGCGCGGGGCTGGTGCAGTACGTCCGGGTGGGGCTGCTGGCGCGGGCCGCCCGGCAACCACGTCCCCTAACCGGCCCCGCGAAGCACTAGTGGCGGCCCAAGCGCTCGGCCCAACTGCTGGCAGAACGACTCCGGTGCCCGCGCGTGGGCGTTTTTTTCGCTCTTTGCCATGCCCGTAGAATTTCTGAGCGACGAGCAGGCCGCCCGCTACGGCCGCTACCACGCCGACCCCAGCCCGGAGCAACTGGCCCAGTTCTTCTACCTCAGTCCCCAGGACGTGCAGTTCCTGGCCGACTACCGCCGGGCCCACACCCGGCTTGGGGGTGCCGTGCAGATGTGTACGCTGCGGTTCTTGGGCACGTTTTTACCCGTCCCGACGCAGGTGCCGGCCGTTGTGGTGCGAACCCTGGCCCAGCAGCTTCAACTGCCGGCCGATGCCTGGAACGGCCGGTACACCCGGCCGAACACGCTCCACGACCACCAGGCGCATATTGTGGCCTACTTGGGTTTCCACGCTTTTGACGGCCGACGGGCATTCCGGCTGACCCGCTGGCTCTACGCTCAGGTCCTCACCAGCACCGTGCGGCCCAGCGTGCTCTTTGATTTGGCGACCGCGCACCTGGTGGCCCAGCGCGTTGTGCTGCCGGGCGTGACCGTGCTGGCCCGCCTGATTGCGCGCGTCCGCGAGCGGACGGGCCGCCACATCTACCGCCAACTCCGTAGCCGCTTGTCGCCCGCGCAACAGGCCGCGTTGGAGGGGCTATTGCTCGTGGCACCCGGCCAGCGACTCACCCGGCTGGAAGGGTTGCGCACCGCACCCACCCGCGTTTCCGCCCCGGCGCTGGTCGCGGCGGTGCAGCGGCTGGACCAGATTCGGGCCCTCGGCGTCGGCGACCTCACCCTCCACGACCTGCCCGAAGCCCGGTTGGCGCGGTCGGCCCGCCACGCGCACGTGGCCTGGGGGCAGACGTTGGCGCGCATGGGGGAAGAACGCCGCCTAGCCACGCTACTCGTCTTCGTGCAGGCGCTGGAACGCACGGCGACCGACGACCTGCTGGACCTCTTCGACGGGCTGATGACCGCGCTGGCTTTGCAGGGCGAGACGAAGCGCCGCCGCGAGCGGCTGCGCTCCCTCAAGGACCTGGACCGCGCCGCGCTACTGCTCCAGCAGGCCGTGCGCATCCTGCTGGACGACGCCGTGCCCGCCGCGAGCCTTCGGCAAGAGGTGCTCGGCCGCTTCGGCGAAGCCCCGCTGCGGGCGGCGGCCGACGCGGTGCAGGCCCTGGCCAGCAGCCCTGAGGACCCGCAGCTCCAGGCGCTGAGCGGCAGCTATGCGACGGTGCGCCGGTTCCTGCCGGCCTTGTTGGCGGGCGTTTCCTTCGAGGGCTCGCCCTCCACCAAACCTTTGCTCGATGCCTGGCACTTTTTACAGGCCCAGGAAGCGGGCGGGCGGGGCCGGCCGAAGTGGGCGGCGGCCCCCCGCGCCTTCGTGCCCAAAAGTTGGGCCCGGCAGGTATTTCCCAGCCAAGAGGAGGCGAATCCGGCGGCGTACACGCTCTGCGTTCTCGATCGGCTGCACCAAGCGTTGCGCCGCCGGGAGGTATTCGTGGCGACGAGTGAACGCTACGGCGACCCGCGGGCGGAACTGCTGCGGGGCGCGGCCTGGGAGGCGGCCCGGGAGGCGGTGGCCCGCGCCCTGGACCGCTCCCTCGACCCGGCCGTGGAGCTGGCGCGGCTTCAAGCAGAGCTGCGGGCTGCCTACGCGGAGGTTCGCGAAAATCTGCCCCACAATACGGCGCTGCAAGTAGTAGAGCAGCAGGGGCAACCCCATGTGGTGGTGAGTCCGCTGCCAGCACAGGAAGAGCCGGACTGCTTGCAGCAGTTGGGGTGTTGTTAAACAAATAGGGGAAAACCTCCGACTCAGCCCTGTCTGGGTTTAGCTGGCGGTTGCCAAGCGGCAATCAGGTCCATGTCAAACGGGGCTTCGGCCGGCAGGGGCTGGTCGGAGAAGTCGTACTCGCCGTGCAGGTTCACGTGGCGGTAGGAGAGCACGGCGAAGGGCGAGAGCGTGGCCAGCGTAGCGGCCTGCTGTTCGGGCGGCAGCCGGGCCAAGTGCTGAGAGAGGTGCAGGTAGTTCCAGCAGATGATGGCGTTCATCAGCAGGCGCTTGCAGGTTTCGGCCACCAGCTGCTCGGAGCGGGTGGCGGCGTGAAACTCCTGGTTGCGCCCGTGCCAGACGGCGTGGGCCAGCCGGTGGGCGCTTTCGCCCTTGTTGAGCTGCTTCTGGATGCGCTGGCGCAGCTCCACCTGGTCAACGTAGCGCAGCAGGAACTCGGTTTTGACGAGCCGGCCCAGTTCTTTCAGGGCCCGGTAAAGCGGATGCTGGCGGGCGTAGGAGTTGAGCCGGCCGAACAGGCGGGAGGCCTCGCTATGGCGCAGCTTTAGCGTGACCACGAGGCGTAGCACCTCGTCCCAGTGGCGGGCAATGCGCTCGGGGTCGAGGCGCGCGTCGGGCAGCAGGGTTTGCCCCAGCTGCCGATGAGTGGCCACGGGCTCCCAACTGTAGAGTTGCTGATTGGTGAGCTGGCGGATGCGCGGCTCGTAGGCGATGCCCAGCATCCGGGTCACGGCGAAGATGACTTCCGTGTAGCCGTGCGTGTCCGTGGAGTGGACGTCGGTGGGCCGCACGGCGTGGCGTAGCAGGCCTTCCAGCAGGTGGGTGGCTTCGCGGTCGGCGGCGCTGAACACGGTCGAATCGAAGACGAGCAGCGTTTCGTCCACGTAAGAGTAGGCCGTCAGGCCGCGGCGGTTGCCGAAGTACTTGAACGAGGCGCTGCTGCCGAGCGAGTCCACGGCCAGGTCGTATTTCTGCCCGTCGCTGCTGCTGTGCAGCACATCGGGCGAGAGACGAAAGGCCTCGCGCAGGCGCAGCTGGCGGGTAAAGTTTAGAATCAGCTCGTTGGCCTGGCGCAGGTTGTCGAGCGTGAAATGGGTGCTGGCCAGGCGCTGCAGGGCGGCCTCGTCCACCTGCGGCGCGACCTGGGCTAGGCGGCGCAGGCCCAGGTTGCAGCCCAGCCCGACCAGCGCCGCCAGCAGTTGCGACAAGGGCGGGGGCGTGCGGGCGTGTTTGCTGGGCAGCGAGCCAAAGGCCGTGTCGAATTGGGTGAGCCGGGCCACGCTGGTGAGCACCTCGCGCAGGGGCACCACCCGGTGGCGGGGAAACAGGTGCGCCGGCAGGCGCGGCTGCTCGGCCGGCAACCGGGGGGTCGTGAGCCGGTAGCGCCCGGCCGGGGTGCGGTGCGCGTGCGGGTTGTCGGTCCCGCCCAGGTGGGCGTTCGTGGCGGCAAACTGGGCCTGCAACTGCGCTTGAAGGGTAGCCTGCACCGTGGCAAAGTCGCGCCAGGCACTCAGGCCCGCCTGTTCGAGCAGGGCTTCGCGTTGCCGGGCCCACTGCGCGGCCGGCAGCAGGTAGTGCTCAAAGGCCCGGTACTGGTAGCAGCAGGTGAAGTTGAGCTGGCCGGACTTGATGGCCGTGGCCATCTCCAGAAACAGCAGCGCTTTGTAGAGCGAGGGGCGCAACCGGCCTTGCGCATCAAGGACGTAGCCGCGTTGCGTGAGCGAGAGAAAGTCCAGCGGCACCTGCGCGCCCAGGTGCCCGTCATGCTGCTGGTAGTAGTGCACGGCCCGCCACAGGTCGGCGCGGGTGGTCGCCTCGTCCACGACCAGCGCTTTGACCAAGGCCCCGAGCTTGGTTTGCAGGCGCAACGACGCCCCGGCCAACGCCTCGTGAAACAGCGCCTCGCCCGCCTGCTGCTCGGTGGCCCGGCGCAGCTGCTCCAGCTGCTGGTGGTCTTCGCTGAGCTGGGCGGCCGTGGCCTGGTGGCGTTGCAGCAGCGCGTCGATACGGGCGAGCTTCTGCTCCGCTGGTACGTCGGGGGCATCGACCAGGGCCCGAATCTGGGTCAGGGCCTGCAGGTGCCGGTAGCCCCGGCCCGCGACCTGGCTGGTGAGCTGCTGCGTGGCGGTGCGTTGCTGATAGAGCGTTTCCTTGACCTGCTCGCGGCACTGGTTGACGGCGCTGGTCACCGTGTGCAGCAGCGTGTCGACCAGGGCATCGCCCAACTCGTAGTACTGGTGCACCACGAAGCTGAGCAGGTAGAGGTAGCGCCGCTCGTCGCGCCGGTAGAGCTGCGCGGCCTGGGCCCGCAGCACGTACTCGGCGTAATAGGTGATGGCCTGGTCGGAGAGGCGCAGCCGTTGCCAGAGCGGCTGCAGCTGCTCAAAGAGCTGCCGCAGGGACGCGAAATGGGTGACCCGTTCGCGGATTTCGCCGGCCCGTAGGCCTTGGTGGATGCGCTTGAGAAAGGTGAGTGGGTAGCGCCGGTCCGCGTCCGTTTCCCCGGCGGCGGTTTCGTTGGGGTCGTCGGCGGCCAGCAGGCGGTCCAGCAACCGCTGCTCGCCGGGGTGCAGGTGCTGCTGCAAGCGGTGGAGCAGCCGTTTCTCGAACGCGAGCAGGGCCCGCGTAATGACGTCGGCCAGCGTGTAATAGGTGGGCAGCTCCAGCCGGTGCTCGTGCAGATACAGCACCAGGTAGTCGAAGACCGCCGCGGGCTTCAGGTGCTGGCTGCTCAGGCGCAGGGCTTCCTGATACAAGCGCTCCGTCGCGGCCGCGTCAAACCGTACAATGCCCAGGTGCTCGCAGATGAACTGCTGGTGGGCGTAGTACCGGGCATCGGCGTAACGCAGCGGGTCAAAGTCGTCGGGCCCCAGCCCCAGCTGCCGGGCTACGTACACCACATCGGCCGCGTGGTAGCGGGTGGCCACGTAGAAGCGCTGGCTAATCTGGAAGTAGCCCAGCTGCAAGACAAACCCGGCGCGGTTAGCGGGGGCCAGCATCCGCAGCAGGTGTGCATCCGCCCAATCCGGGACGGCGAAGACCCGCGCCTGCTCGGCCGCCGGCACCAGCGGGGGCTGCTCGTAGAGCTCGCGCTCCTTGCCCAAGTGAATCCGCAGGTGCGTGGCCATAGAGGGGGCAAAAACCGATGGACTTAACGACCGTTTTCGCTACCGGACAGTGATAGCGTTAACGTGCGTGTAAAGGTATCGAAAACCGGTACCTTTACGAGGCCCTTTTACCTTATCGCTAACCTGCCTCTTTTGCCCATGATTTTCGGCTACGTCCGCGTCTCGACCAGCGCCCAATCGGCCGAGAGCCAAAAGAGCCTCATCGCCCGCTACCTGGTCGAGCACCGCTGGACCCTGGACGAGTGGATTGAAGTTGAGATGTCCTCCCGAAGGACCGCCGGGCAGCGCCGCTTGCCCGAGCTGCTGGCCAAGGTCGCCGCCGGCGATACCGTTATCGTCTCCGAGCTTTCACGACTGGGCCGCTCGCTGCGCGAGGTGCTGGGCCTGATTGAGGAATTGATTCACCACAAGCGCTGCCGGTTGATTCTGGTCAAGCAGGGCCTGGACCTGGACCCGCAGAACCACCGCGACATGACCCACAAAATCCTGCTCACCATTTTTGCCATGCTGGCCGAGTTGGAACGGGACTTCGTTTCTGAGCGCACGAAAGAGGGCCTACGGTCCCGGCGCGAGCAGGGTATCGTGCTAGGCAAGCCCAAGGGCGTGGTGCAACGGTCCATGTATGATGCGGACCGCGAGCGCATCCTGCACCTGCACGCGCTGGGCGTGCCACTGGCCACTATCGTAGATGTGCACCTAAAATACGGTAAGTATCTGTCCTTGAAGAACTACTTAACCAAGCTTCAGCGGCCTCCAGCCCGAAATGCCCCTGTGTAACCGGCCGAGTCGGAGGTTTTACCCTATTTGTTTAACAACACCCCAGTTGCGGGCGCAACTGGCTCAGCAGTTGCCCCAAGTCGAGTTGGCCGCCCTGTTATTGGAAGTGGATGCGTTTACCGGGTTCGCCGCAGCTTTCACCCACGTCGCCGACGGCCAGACCAAGGCGGCCGACCTGCCGCTGAGCCTCTGCGCCGTGCTGCTGGCGCAGGCCTGCAACATTGGGTTGAAAGCAGTAGCGCGGGCCGAAATACCGGCCCTGACCCTGCCCCGCCTGGCTTGGGTACAGCAAAACTACCTGCGGGTCGAAACGCTCACCGCCGCCAACGCCCGCCTCGTAGACGGGCAAGCTGGGCTGCCCCTAGCCCAGGTCTGGGGCGGCGGGGAAGTGGCCTCGGACGATGGGATGCGCTTCGTGGTGCCCGTGCGCACGATTCATGCCGGCTGGAACCGCAAATACTACGGTTCGCAGCGCGGCGTGACGTACTACAACTTCACCGGCGACCAGTTCACCGGCTTTCACGGCATCGTGATTCCCGGCACCTTACGCGACTCCTTATTCATCCTGGCCGGGCTGCTGGAACAGCAAACCAGCTTGGACCCGCGCGAAATTATGGCTGTCACGCACGGCTACAGCGAAGTAGTGTTCGGCCTGTTCGCCCTGCTGGGCTACCGCTTCAGTCCCCGGCTGGCCGACCTGGCCGACCAACGCTTCTGGCGCATGGCCAAGGACGACGATTACGGCCCGCTCAACGGCCTGAGCCACCACGTCGTCAATGCCCAGCTTATCAGCGACCACTGGGAGGACATACTGCGGCTGGCCGGCTCACTCAAACTGGGCAAGGTCAAGGCCACGGCCGTGATGCGGACCTTGCAGCGGTCCGGTTCGCTCTCGGGGCTGGGCCGGGCGGTGGCCGAGTTGGGCCGGGTGGAAAAGACGCTCTACCTGCTGGCCTACGTGCACGACGAGGCCTACCGGCGGCGCATCCTGGTGCAGCTCAACCGCGGCGAGGGTCGTCATGCGCTGGCCCGCGCCGTCTTTCACGGCAAGAAGGGCGAGTTACGCCAGCGCTACCGCGAGGGCATGGAAGACCAGTTGGGGGCGCTTGGGTTGATCGTCAACGCGCTGGTACTTTGGAACACCCGCTACTTGCAGCAGGCCCTGGAACAGTGGCAGGAGACGGAAGGGCCATTAGACCCAGACGACGTAGCCCGCCTCTCGCCCTTGTTGCACGAACACGTCAACATGCTGGGCCGCTACGATTTCACCTTACCCGAAAGTATTGCGGCGGGGCAGCTGCGGCCCCTGCGCACCCTCACCCCGTGGGAAGCGTCGCTCAGCGAATTGGCCTACCGATAGTTTCTGTTCCTACTCTAGTGCTACCCCTACTACCCCGACAACGGCCGCGCCGGCTGAACGGGGCGGCGCGTGGGCACGACAAGGGCCCCGGTCTGCGGGACGGGGCGCTTTCGCCACGTGCGGTCGCGCAACCGACCGGCCCCGACGTCGGGACCAGTCGGGCTGGGACCTGGCGACGCGCTGCGCGCCACCTTAGCCAGCCCACGCGAGGACGGCAACGCAGCCGAATTGCGTCAACGCCAAGCGCGCTTTGTCAAGGTCGGCTGTCGCGGCAGCAGCACGGCCTTCTCATAGCAGCAGGGGGATAAATTACCCTAGGCGTTTGCGCTGCTGTAACACCGCAAGAATCGGGTTGCTGCGGCGGTGACACGCCCCTACCTTCGGTGTATCCTGCATTTTTGTACTAAAAGCCCGCTGCCTGCTTCTTCCCAGGCCGCCCTGGATTATGCCCGTGTGGAACAAGCCATTGCCTTTATTGCCGGCCGCTTTACCGACCATCCGAGCCTGGCTGACATCGCGGCCCACGTGCACTTGAGTCCGTTTCATTTCGACCGCCTCTTTGCCCGGTGGGCGGGCACCAGTCCGCAACGATTTTTGCGTTTTCTGACCAAGGAATACGCCAAACAGGTGCTGCTTGCGTCCGGCGATGTGCTGGCCGCGACCGATGCGGCCCGCCTGTCCGGACCCAGCCGGCTGCACGATTTATTCGTGCGCTACGAAGCCATGACCCCGGCCGAATACCGGGCGCGGGGGGCGACCTTGGTCATCCACTACGGCTTTGAGCTCACGCCCTTCGGCGAGTGCTTGCTGGGCCTGACCGAGCGCGGTATTTGTGCGCTCAGCTTCTAACCGGCTGTAGAGCGGGCAACGGCCCTGGCGCACCTGCGCGCCACCTGGGAACTGGCCACCCTGGTGCCGGATGCGGCCGCCATCGCGGAGCCGCTCTTTGCCGCGCCCGGCACGCGCGGCGCTAAACCGCCGGTGGTCCTGAAAGGCACCAACTTCCAGATAAAGGTGTGGGAGGCGCTGCTGCGCATTCCACCGGGCCATCGGGTGTCGTACCGCGACGTGGCTGCCGCCGTGGGCCAGCCGGGAGCCAGCCAGGCCGTGGGAGGCGCCATGAGCGCAAACAACATTAGCTACCTGATTCCCTGCCACCGGGTGATTCAGCAGCACGGCGGACCGGGCGGCTACCGCTGGGGCGAGGCCCGCAAACAGGCCCTGTTGGGCTGGGAAGCCGCCCGCTCGGCCCCGGCCGAGGTCCTGGGCTAGCGACGCGGACGGCCAACTCCGCAAGAATCGGATTGCAGCGCACCGGGAGCGGCCGGACCTTTGGCCCGTTCCATCACCCCCTTCTTCCGATGTCTACTTTTCAGATTGTGCCGCTGCCGGCCGCCACCGCGCAGCGCATCCGCACCTCCCGCCAAGACGATTACGGCCACGCCGTGGTCGAGCAAGTGGCCACCGGCTACGGCCCGTGCCGCGTTTCGCTGCGGCCCTTCGCCCCGGGTCAGGACCGGCGCCTGCTTTTCAGCTACTCGCCGTTCGAGCAGGCCAACGCCTTCAACCAGAACGGGCCCGTCTTCATCGCCGCCACCGAGGTCGCGCCCTACGCCACCACGGACCGGTTCCCGCCGGAAATCAAGGCCGACCAAGTGAACTTCCCGCTTTCGCTGGTGGGCTACAGCGCCGACCAGCGCATGGTCTTCACCTGGCTGGTGGGCGAGGCCGACGTGGATGAATTGATTGCGCACGTGCTGGCCACCAACCCCGACGTCGCGTATTTGCACGCCCGCAACGCCGAGGCCCAGTGTTTTATCTGCCAGATTAACCGCGCCCGAGCCAGGTGGGTAACGAAAGACTTGCAGGGCAAGGACCGGGTGCTGGGGGAGGCGTTTGTCCGCGCTACTGGCGTGGCCACGCTCGTGCGCCGCGGCGCGGACCACCCCCTGGCCACGCACATTCCCCTGGAGTGGGAAACTACGGCCGACGGGGTGCCACTGCGGCGGGGCCCCGTGGCCTTCGACACGTTGCCGGTGGCGGTGCAGCAGCAACTGCAGGGCATCGTGGGCTTTGAAATCACCCTCGACCACGTACAGACATCATTCAAAATGAGCCAGAACCGGCACGCAGATGACTACCAAAATATCATCCAGAAACTGCACACCCTGCAAACGCCCGCTGCTCGGTTGGTGGCCGATACCAGGAGCAGCACGCGACCGGCCCCGCAGTGCCCGGCCAGCCACTAGTTGGCTGGTGGTCGGAACGGCGTTCTCTCCACCTGTGTAAGGGGCGGAGCACGCCTATTGTATTTGCCCCCGTACTCGCCGGACTTCACCCCCATTGAACTGGCGTTCAGCAAGCTTAAAACGCACCTGCGCACCACCGCCGCCCGTACCCGCGAGGCACTGAAGACCGGCTTGGATGCGGCCCTGGCTTGGATAACGGCTGAGGACGCGCAAAACTGGTTTGGTCATTGTGGCTATCAGGTACACTGACTCCCAAACTGCTTTAGGACTTACGCCAAACGCGTCACTTGAGTAAAAAGGCATGAAAGTGACAGGGCAGCTTTACCGCCAGTTTCTGCTTAGCAGCCACGTGAATTATAAGGGTACTTATCTGGCGAAGCATTTAGCTGGTTTGCAGCATAATAAGGCGCAATACTTTCTCAAAACAAGCCGTTTTATCCCCCGCCAGCTCTGGCAGCAGGTGCGGGCGCAGGTGGTGGGCCGTGCACGGGGCTATGTGCTGTTCGATGACACGGTGCTCGATAAGCGCCACCGCCAGCGTATCGAGCTAGTGTGGCGCCAGTACTCGGGCAACGCGCACGGCATTATCCAGGGTATCGAGCTGATTACCGGTGTGGATGTCAACGCGGAAACTGACCAGTTCTGGCTGCTCACTTAACGCTTGTTTGCCCCCGAAGCCGCTGGCAAAAGCAAGCTGGACCATATGGCCGACATGCTGGCTCCACTCGCCGTGCGCCAGGTGTCCACCGCCCGGTCTTAATGGACAGCTGGTACGCCACCACGGCCCTGTTTAAACAGCTGACCGAGGCGAGCAAGGACGGTGGAGTGGTAAGGCGGGCGCGGGCCCCGGACAGGCGGCGCGGCCAAACAGAAGGCAATGGCAACGGACCGGATACCGAAAGTAAGCCGACGGGGCCGCCGGGCCAGGGCCCGGCGCGCTACGCGGCCGCGCCCTGTTGCTCCAAGGACTGGAGCAGGCCATCGATTTCGGCGGCGTCGGCGTCGAGGGCGGTGAGGCCAGCGCGGGCCTCCTCGATGCGGCCGCGCCGGTACTGGTCGAGCAGGGCCTGGCCGCGGGCCAGCTGGCGGCGCAGCACCGCGTCGAGCTGGGGCAGCTCGGCGGCGGCGGGGTAGCTAGGGCGCAGGTGCTGCTCGACCCACTGGTGCAGGGGGTTGGCGGGCAGGGCGCAGAGGTCGGGCTCGGCGTCGCGCACGCCGTAGAGGACCGAGCGCAGGCGGGACTTAAACACGACTTGCTTGACGCGGGCCTGTTGAAACTCGAAGGGGTTAAGCATCCGCGGGAGGCACTGGAATAAAAAGGAGCATAGCAGCGCCAGTGTAGTAAGGTAACTGAACTTACGCCGACGCGGCCGATGGACGGGCCTCGAAGGCCTGGCGGGCGCGCACGAGGTCGGTGACGTCGTAGGCGAAGGTGGAGACGCCCACAATCTGACCGTTTTCGCGGAAGGCCTGGTAGGTGAAGTTGAAATAGCGCGGGTCGGGCGCCTGGCCCGGCCGCTGGAACTCGATGGGCATTTCGTGGCCCGTGAACGGCTCGCCGGTCTGGTACACGCGGTCGAGCAGGGCGAGGAAGCCCTGGGCTTCTGCCTCGGGCACCACCTCAGCGGTGCGGTGGCCGACGAGCTCCTGGCCGGGGAAGAACTCCTGAAAGCGGGGGTTGACGAACTCGAACACGTGGTCAGAGCCCTTGCTGATGGCGATGACGGCCGGGGCCTGGGTGAAGAGGGAGTAGAAGGTTTCGCGCTGGCTCTGCACCTGCTGGTGGGCCTGGTAGGCCTGCTCGGCCAGCACGCCCTGCTGCTCGCCGGCCTCTAACAGTTCGCGGACCAGTTCCTTCTGCTCGTGGATGTCGAGGCACACGCCCACCCGCAGTTGCACCCGGCCCTCGGCGTCGAGGCGGGGCATGGTGCGCCCCAGCATCCAGCGGTAGTGGCCATCGTGGCGGCGCAGGCGGAAATCGTACTGAGTCTCGCGGCGCTCGTGCACGCTCAGGTCGCGCTGGCGGGCCAGCCTGGGCAGGTCGTCGGGGTGCACCAGCTCGGTCCAGCGCCCACTTACTAGCTCCTCCAGCGGGCGGCCGGTGAATTCCAGCCAGCGAGGGTTGAAGTACTCGGCCTGGCCATCGGGGCGGGTGGTGGCCACGAGCACGGGCATGGTGTCGAGCACGAACTGGACGTATTGCTGGGCCTCGTCGCGCTCGCGCTGCAGAGTGGCTTGGCGCTCGGAGGCCAACTTTTGCTCGGTCACGTCGTGGGTTTGCTGCAGGATGTAGAGCAGCTGGCCGTCGTCGTCGAGCACGGGAAAGTGGGTGGCTTCACAATAGCGCACCACGAAGCCCCCGCCCTGCTCGGTGGGCTGCTCGAGGTCGTAGCGCAGGGCAATGGTGTGGGGCTCCCGGTGCGCACGCACGTGGGCCAGCGAGGCCGCCAATTGCGCCTGCGGGGCCGCGTCGAGGGCAGGAAAGGCAGCAAAAACGTCGCGTCCCACGGCTTCCGCCCGGGGCCGCATCGACACGGCCACGTGGGCATCGGAATTGTCGAGTACGGTGCCGTCGGCGGCGAGTAGCAGGTAGTTGTCGGGCAGGGCGCGGAACAGGCGCTGGAACTGAACGGGCAAAGCGGCGAGGGACATGGAAGCGGTGGGCGGGAGCAAAAAAGGACTTGTTGAGGAGTAGGCAGGCCACTCGGGCAATAAAGGCGCAACCCTACAACACAGAAAAACGAAGAAGGGGGCTCTTGGTTTTAGCAACCAGTTATTTTATTCGTTCTGCTTCTATTCCCTCCCGTTTATTCGTGGCCGCCGCCCCCGCTTCCGTTTCCCTCTATTTCCACAACGCCCTGGGCCGAGTCGAGCTGGTCGATAACACCTACGTGCGCATTGGCTGGTAGGCCGCGCCGATGGACAGCGGGGCGCTGCGGGCCGTGTATGAGCACGCGCTGCACCTGCTCAAGCGCGCGGGCCTGACCAAAATCCTGACCGACCACGGGCAGATGGCCCCGTTTCTGGCGGCCGACCGGGAGTGGATGACGCGCACCTGGGTGCCGCGGGCCGTGGCCGAGGCCGGCTACAACCGTTGCGCCATCGTGGAATCGAACCAGGTCTTTAACGGGGTACTCGTTACAACGGGGCGAAAAATTGCGTTAAGGGTCTCGCCATCTCACTAAGCCGGCCTGAAGTAAATCATTGATTCGTGAGACGACAATAAAAGGCACATTGCTGATTAGTTAGGGCCGCTTTCTACCCCGTTCCTGCTTGCCTCATAAAACGAGCGTTTATTGAGACACCAGCGAAGTGTATTGATAAACAATACGTTGCGGCTTAGCGTAATTTTCCGCCCCGTTGCAACGAGAACCCCGTTAAGGAGGGCATCAGGAAGCGGGGCTTACGCCGGGAAAGTGAGGGTAAAGGTGGTGCCCGCGTCTACTTGGCTGGCCACGGCAACCGTGCCGCCGCCGTTCTCGACCAGGCGCTTGGTGGTGTAGAGGCCCACGCCGGTGCCCTCGACGTGGGTATGCAGGCGCTGAAACAGGCCGAACAGGCGGCTCTGCTGGTGGGCGTTCAGCCCCAGCCCGTTGTCCCGCACTTCCAGGACCACCCGCCCGCCTGCCGGGTAGGCGCGCACCAGGACCTGCGCGGGCCGGACCAGGTCGCGGTATTTGACCGCATTGCTGAGCAGGTTGTACACGGCCGAGCGCAGATTGGCCGGGGAGAAGGACACCAGCAGGTCCGGCGCGACCTCGACCGTGAGCTGCGCGTGGGCGGCCGTAATGGCGGGGGCCAGGTCCAGGCGCACCGACTCGATGACGGCGGCCAGGTTCACCGGCTCGGCGGGGCCGGCGTGGGCCAGCTGGAGCTTGGAGAGGTCCGTCAGCTGGTCAATGGTGACTTGGAAGCGGGTGGTGGTTTGCTCCAGCAACGTCAGCAGGTGGGCCGTCATTTCGTCCTGCTGCACGGCGGGCGGCAGCGTCTCGCGCAGGGCCTGGGTGATGCTTTCGATGTTGGTTATCGGGGCCTTGAGGTCGTGGGAGGCGGTGTAGACGAAGGTGTCCAGGTCCACGTTGGTACGCGTGAGCTGGCGGTTGCTCTGCTGCAATTCCTGATTCGTGGCGGTCAGTTCTTGGTTAAGGGCGGCCAATTCCTCCGTGCGCTGCTGCACGCGGGTTTCCAGGACCGCATTCAACTGCTCCACTTGGCGGCGGGCCCGTACCTGCTCAGTTACCTCGGTGGCGACGACCATCGCGCCGTCGATGCGGCCGTCGGCGGCGTACATGGGCACGTACACAAAGTCCCAGTACACGGTCTCGCGGTGGCCGTTGCGGTCGTGTTGGGCTTCCATCGCGTGGGCCACGTGGGGCACGCCGGTGGCCATCACCCGGTCGAGGAGTTCCTCGTAGCCGAGGCCCGCCACTTCGGGCAGGGCCTCGAACAGGCCCTTGCCCAGCAACTGTTCGCGGGTGCGGCCCCAGAGGCGGGCCACCGTGGGGTTGGCCAACTCAATGGTGTAAGTAGGCCCGCGGTACACGGCGATGGCCAGCGGGGCCTGCTCAAAGACGCGCTCCAGCTCGCCGCGCTGGCGCTCCGCCTCCGCCCGGGCGGCCCGTTCCGCGGCCTGGCTTTCCCGCAGGGCCAGTTCTACGGCACTGCGGGGCTGTTCGCTGGTGTCGGTAAAGCTGACCAACAGCCGTTCGCCCACGCGCTGGGCCGCCAGGTGAAAGTAGTTATCCAGCCCGTCGTACTGGTAGTTAAACTCGCCGTGCCGGGCTTCGCCCGTCCGAAAGGCCGCGCAGTAGAACGCAAAGATGCCCGTGGTCAGGGCGTGCGGGTAAAGGACCAGGAAGGTCTCGGCGGGGCACTCGGGTAACGCCAGCATCCGCTGGGCAGCCGGGTTGAGGCGCTCATACGCCAAATCGATTACCTCGCCGGCGGCATCCTGCACGGGTCGGAACAGGATGCCGCCCAGGGCCGAGAGGTCAAAAAAGGCCTCGAACAGGTCGTTGATGGGCGTAGCTAAGGGCATAAAGTAGACAAAGAACAGCTGGCGAAGCTACTTATAACGGCCAACTTGCGCGCTCAGTTAGCGCCAGCAGGGTCTCGCTGGCTGGCTCCGGTCCGCGCTGCGTACCGCTGGTTCTGACGGCTTTCTTTGACCGGCAGAGGTGGTCGAGTAAATTCGCCCGTTCGCAAGCGGAACTTCGAATATAGGTTGGCTCCGCAAGGTGCAGTGGCTGTTGCAGAAGTAGGTAGTTGGCTAGTGGTATCTTAGGTCTATGCAAGGCCATAAGCAGTTCGTCGATAAAGTCGTGCTGCGCTTTCGCTTGTCGGAGCGCGTACCCAAGCAGAATCTCTACCGCCGGCTAGCCGAGCTACTCGACTGGGACTTTCTGTATGCGCAGACCCAGGCCCTCTACAGCCACACGGGGCAGCCCTCACTTGACCCCGTCGTGTTCTTTAAACTCATGCTGGTCAGTCGGCTGGAAAACCTGGTCAGCGACCGGCGGCTCGTCGAGCATTGTAGCCTGCGACTCGACATCCTCTACTTCTTGGGCTATGAGGTAGACGAGGACCTGCCTTGGCATTCGACCATCAGCCGTACCCGCCAGCTCTACCCAGCGGCCATCTTCGAACACTTGTTTGAGCACGTGTTTGTCCAGTGCGTGGCTGCCGGGCTCGTGACGGGCCACACACAAGCCGTGGACTCAGCCTTCGTCAAGGCCAACGCTTCGCTCGAAAGTCTATGCGAGAAGCAGGCTGCTGACGCAGTGTCACCTATGTTGCACGTGGCTGGTGAGCCAGTGCCCGACGCGCCAGTTCCTGCACCAACTACCGTTATTTCCAGCCCCGCGCATCAGCTACAGCGCCTAGCCTCCACCCACGCCCGCTACCTACGTAATGACAGCGGGCCCCTGGGGCGCGGCCGTCCGCAGGCCCGACTACTGAGCAACAAAACGCACTATAGCCCGGCTGACCCCGATGCCCGCATCTCGGTCAAACCAGGTAAGGCCCGCGCCCTCAACTATCTCTGTAGTATGGCCGTGGACGAGGCCCACGGGGTCATCAGCCACGTACAGGCCGACTTCGCCGACCAGCGCGATTGCACCCTGCTGCCCAGCATTGTCGCGCCCCTGCACCAGCGCCTCACCACGCAGGGGCTATCCTTGCGAGAAGTCGCGGCGGATACCAACTACTCTAACGGGGTGAATTACGCCCTGCTTGAAGCGCAAGGCATTACGCCCTGGATACCGGTCTTCGGCAAGTACAAGCCCCAGATTGAGGGCTTTAGTTACGACCCAGAAGCCGACTGCTTTACCTGCCCAGCGGGCAAGCTCCTGCCCTTTAAAAGCTTCGACTCTGACCCAGACGGCCGGCTCAGTAAGCGCTACAGCGCTTCTAGCCGTGATTGTCGCCTGTGCCCGCGCAAGCCTACCTGCGCGCCGAAGACGACGAAGCGCAAGATTACCCGCACCGCGTACGATGCGCAGTACCGCCGGGCGCTGGCCCGGCAGCAGAGCCGGCCAGGCCGCCACATGCGGCGCTTGCGCCAGCGCACGATTGAGCCCGTGTTTGGCAGCTTGCTCCAGCACTATGGCCTGCGGCGGGTCAACACCCGGGGCCGCAGCAGTGCGCATAAAACGATGTTGCTCACCGCCATTGCCTTCAACCTCAAGAAGCTACTCAAGCACCAGCCTATGCGGACACGGTGCTTGGCCATCGCGCTACCTGTCCCATCGCTTAAAGGGCATTTTTTGCATTGCTGGCGCAGATGTTACCGCCGTCATAACCGGTTTAGCAACGGGAAGTAGAGGTAGTGCAGGAGTTCTGCAACAGCCACTGCACCTTACGGACGCACCCATTTTCGGCTTGCCCAACCCCCTCCACGCGCTGGAAACGCACTTGGTGCGGACTTTCTGAACCACTTGCTTGAGAAGGGACTTTCTGCACCCCCAATATCTAAGGCTGGGACCCTTTTACTAAATGCGTGTAAGTACTCTTTACAAGCCGTCGGCTCTGGGCGACATCCAGGACCGATGCTGGTCGCGGAAGTAGTTACGGGCTGCCTCCCCAGGGAAAATAATATCGAGGCCGCCCGCGTACGGTGCCAGGAGGTAACCGTAGTCCACAGAAACGAAAAAAGCGCGAAGCTGCTCCTCGGCGATGGCACGCAGAAACTCTTCGCCGGTGGCGGCCGTCCACCGCAGCTGTGTGCAGACGGGCCGGTATACGTCCCCTACCTGGTATTCATCTGGTACGCGCAGGTCCGATAACGCCACGGGCGACAAGCGGGTGAAGGGCAGACGCTGCAGGACGCCGTCGGCTGCAAATGACCACGGCGTGGGCTGGGGGCTGTCGGCGAAGTCGTATTCACCTGTGATCAGGAACAACTCGGCGGGTTCGCCCACAAGATCGGCGAATACGGTCAGGTGGCGGTGTAGCAGTTCGCGCCAGTCGGCGGCATCGACTGGGAAGCGTTGTCCCTCAGGCAGGCTGTAGAGTCGGAGCCACCGGCGGGGATAAATCGTACGCAGTAGATGGCCTAGGGGCACAGCCTCGGGGTACGTTGCACGCCAATAGGCGTCGAAGTCACTGGCTAGCATGCGGGGCTTTTTAGGCAAGGTAATCCAGTCACTCGTTTACTGAACCGTCATGTTTTGTGATACGCTCCACCAGCCAACAAAGGCTCCTATTTTGGAGGAGATAGCTTACCTAACGTTTAACCACCCAGTTTTCTCCTGTTCGTAGCTCTACTTCGAATCCTTGTTCCAAGTAAGTTATCTGTAGATACTGCTCAAAAGATTGGCCACCTAATTGGCGTTTGAGAAATGGCCCAGGATTATCATACATCTCCCGTATTTCCCGCATTGGAAAAGCCACCTCAGCAGATAGTTGGCTAGTGCTAGCTAATAGCTTTTTCTGCGGCTTAACAACTGGCTTTGCCAACTCCAATTTATACTCTGCTAGCAAGTATTTTTCAACAAGTGCTTTGTAAATAGCACCAGCGGGCTTCTTTACTTTACCTAATTGGTGTTGCTTACCGATACGGGATAATACAAAATCGACGTACCCTATGGCATACTCTTGAGCGTTGAGTTGGTCAACGATCCGACTAATGCTACGCTGGCTTACGCCGACTGAACGCAATGTGCTAATTAAGGTAGAATACTCGATATTCTCAGAATGCTGAGTATTTTCAGTCTTGTTGATAGATTCAGAAGATATCAGTCCGGTATCCACTGGATTTACGCAGAGAGCCTGTGTATCATCAGGAATGCGCTGTCCGAACAGAAACTTGATATCTTTTACTTTCTGATTAGCACGCTTTAATTCATACGTGAATGGTATATCAGTACCAGCTAACTCATTTTGCGCGGGGTCCAAGATTCTAGCCTTGAAGTTGCTGAAACGGGGGTATTCATGCTCAGCAATGTCTAGCATATAGCGCAGCTGCTGTAAACTCAACGTACGATTCCCAAAATCGGCGTATTCTTTTAGTAGCCAGTAAAAGCGTACGGAATTAGGACTCTTGAGCTTACGAAGCTCGGCCAATTCGGCCATAGTGAAGTTACCACTCTCCTGTAATTGTAGGAGATATGGCATAATAATAGGATTGAAGGCAGCTACTACTCCACCCCGCTCCCCGTCATACCCAGCCTTTGCCATTAGAGGGATGTAGTCAAACTTAGGTCGCCGTTGCCGTTTGCGGGTACCTTCCTCAAGCAGCTCGATATAAAGCTTTAGAGAGGTAATATCATCACACATTTCTTGAATTTGCTGATAAGCAGATCCACCGTGACGATCAAATACTATTTCGCTAGCTGGAATGAAATGCTCCTTAAAACTTGTGTCATCAAACTTAATACGGGAGAGTAGCGCCAGAAACAACCGCATCTGTAGCGGTAGAATACCGAATCGTGCGTTGATGAGTGCATTGTGCTGCACAACAATCTTGGAGTCAGGTTTAGGGTCGGTAGCTTCCATAGCGTCTTTTTTGTAGCAACTTGCAAGAGTGATAGCGTCTTTTTTGTAGCAGCCTTATTTGGTTTACAGAAGCTTATTGAAGCCATTTTCGCCAGCTAGCGTCCTTTTTGTAGTAGCCTTGCGTCTTTTTTGTAGCAGCTTATTTATCCAGCGTCTTTTTTGTAGCAGCCTCAATGGGGTTTGACGTCTTTTTTGTAGCAGCCTCGCGTCTTTTTTGTAGCAGCCTCGCGTCTTTTTTGTAGCAGCCTAAGGGAGCTATTACACTGTAGATCTGGTTGTTAAGGCGTCCATAATACTAATGATATAAATTTAGTAAAATAAACTAGCTAGTGAGCTTTTTTTGAAAAAATCCTCTAAAAAACCACTACTTTTAAAGTAAAAAATAGTATAAAAAGTGAAATTTCACCGGCGAATTTTATGCCTTTTTATACTGAAAACCAACACGTTATATTAGTTGTATGTCAGCTTACTAACCCCCTGATTTGCACTATTACAGTATAATCTACCCCTTACCCGATCGCAATTTTCGATTGGTCTTGAGTAGTTTTTCCAGTACTGCCGGGGGCAACTCTTTCTGAGCAGCTGGTAGTTGCGCCAATGCCTCCTGCAAGGTATCCTCTAAAAACTGGCGTATTTCAAACCCAGGTTCCCAGTATTCGGCCTGCTTTAGCAGTAAATAAGTGTGGTCGCGCACATAAGAGCCGAATGGCACCCACCGACCAGAGGGCATGGTTTG